>NZ_CAWUDM010000028.1:0-67633 GCF_963920855.1 Nostoc sp. CCY0012
CCCCTGCTCCCCTGCTTCTTCCGCCCCGCCCCCTGCTTTTTCACCTGAGCCTCTAGCCTTTTCAACACCGAGTAATTATACTTAACCCAATTGCAGGAAGATTTTTGTGAGAAATTATGCCAATCTAGCAAGTAAATCTTCTCAGAGAAACTTATGGCGAAGAAACAGCAAAACAACATAGAATCATCTGAAGATGTCAGAGTAATGGCTACTCAAAAAATCTGGGGATATACCGTTGGTATTTTGGCTCTGTGTATCCCCCTTTCAGCTGTAACTAGAAGCGGCCCGGTTCTTCCTTTAGCCGCCCTTGGGGGTGCAGCGGTTAGTACTGTAGCTATCTGGCGTTCTGATGATAAAAAATCAAAATCTCACTATTTACCACCACAGCAGCTAGAAATGTTGCAACAAAGAGTAGCCGATTTAGAAACAATAGTTAGCAGTGACGAATTTGACCTACAAATGAAAATTAAACAGTTAGAAACACGCAACATCAATAAGCCTAACAATAATGACAAAAAAACTAAAAATTAGCCATTATTCAACACTGATGGTGATTGCTGTTTATTTGCACCTGTATTTGTGATCCTAACTGCCCCGCCAATATCTTAGTTTTTCTCAACCCTTACTTTTTTTTGCAGATAGAAGTGTTTCCCTAGAAACAGTATCTTGTGCTTGAGGTTAGTTAGAATTGACGGACATCATCGAATTGACCATACATCAGTCAATCAATAGTTTGATTGCTGCCTAGATATATGCCGACACGAACATATAACTATAAATGTGTTCTATTAGACTGAGAGGTTCACGTAATTTTTAATTAACTAGAGGTTGTAAACTTGAGTAATTGTGTTGGTATAGCTTACCTTAGGTATGCAATAATGTCGTGCCACTGGAATGCAGATGGATTGGATTAGCTTACTCAAAGCTCAACAAGCTGATTTCCTGCAACGTGTGAAAAAACCTAAAACTTACGATTTATCTTTGCTGGAAAGTCAAGTTAAAGGATGCCACAGCGAAATTATGGCATTTTCCGGTGATCCGTTGGTGAAAATCCTGGAGTTTTCGCGTCAACAGGCCGAAATTATCGCCAGAAATCCGCCCCCCATACCACCTGAATACCCTGAACCTCCTGACTGGGTAATTCCTTTTCCTAAATTTTTTCAGCAGCAAGCAGAAGATTATCTTTTGCGAGAACAAATTGTAGGACAGGTAATGGCTGAACGTCTAGGCAAGTTGGTGAAAAAACTGCCCCAGGATGTTCTGCGAAACATGGTATTAGATGATGAAGGAAATTTGCGCGGGGAAAGTAAATTTACTTATGTGCTGGCAGATAACCCTAAGTTGAGTATTCAAGTTTACGCGGCTGATGGAGAAAGTTTTAATGGTATTAAGAAAAATAAAATTAGGTGGACAGTTACTCAAGAGGATTTAAGAAATCACCAAGTATTAATTTTTCTGTGTTTATTTTATCCATCTAGTAGTAAATTAGGTTACGAAAAACACGCTGTAATTACTGGATTTTTACCTAGTAATCAAGTTGAATTTACAGAATCTAAACTAAATATTACTCCGAGTAACTTGTTGTATGCGGGGGGATTGAGTTGGTATTTAGAATCATTAATTACCCAAAAAAATGCGGCAAAAGAGATACAGTTATTCGGTGATGAAAAAATCATTACCGAAACAATTGATACTTTACCGCCAGAACATCCCCGCAAAGAAATAATTGGTGATTGGGAATGTTGGCAAACCTTGAAAGGTCATACTAGAGGAATTAATTGCCTCGCCTTTAGTTCCAGATGTAACAATGGTCAAAACTTGCCCATTTTAGCTAGTGGTAGTCGTGGCGAGACAAAGCTATGGGATTTAACTAAGGGCGAGTTAATCGAGACATTATCAGAATACCCTTGGGTGATGTCTGGGCTAATAGATGAAGTAAATTCTCTCGCCTTTAATGCCGATGGACAAACTTTAGTTAGTGGCGGTGCAGATTCTACGATTAAGATTTGGCATGTAGGGGCGCTAGATTTAATAGATATCCTGCACAAACATAATGGTATGGTGCGGTGCGTGGCTTTTACACCCGATGGACGGATGTTAGTCACTGGTGGGGACGATCGCAAAGTTTTGTTTTGGGATTTGATGCAACGTCAAGTAGCGATCGCTTTATCTTTAGATGATACAGCAGCTCATTCTCTAGTTCTCAGTCGAGACGGGCAAACTCTAGTTACAGGTAGCTATCGCAAAATCAAAGTCTGGCAAACCCCACATCCCACCAGAGGCAAAATTCTCAAAGATACAGAACCGCTATACACCCTCACCGGTCATTCTCATATCGTGCGTTCCCTGGCACTCAGTGCAGATGGTAAACTGCTAGTTAGTGGCAGTTGGGATCGAACAATTAAACTTTGGCACTTGGAAACTGGGAAATTAATTCGCACCCTGAAAGGCCATACAGATCAAGTATGTGCGATCGCTCTGAGTCCTGATGAACAAATTATCGCTAGTGGTAGTGCTGATAAAACTATCAAGTTGTGGCATTTAGAAACAGGTGAATTGTTAGGTACTTTTGCGGGTCATGGTAATACAGTCACAGCTTTAGCCTTCACTGATTCCGGGGAAATTTTGGTGAGTGCCAGTTTGGATAAGACTATCAAAATTTGGCAGAGGAGTTAGGGACTTCCAGCTAAAAAAATTTCCTATCACTGGGTAGGCAGGGGAGCAAGGGAGCAAGGGAGCAGGGGAGCAGGGGGAAGACGACAAATATTGTTTGAGTAAATTGGATAATTTATTTTCTAGGAGTCCCTTAACAGTGTGTTAGGCGATCGCACATAATTAAACTATCGCCTCTACCTTTACCCACTGATTTATCTATTTCCCGGTATACGACGAATTATCTATGACTGTAGCTAGTAAACCCAAACTCACTTTAGCCGAGTTTCTCAAACTACCAGAAACTAAGCCAGCATCAGAATTTGTTAATGGTGAAGTTATTCAAAAACCTATGCCCCAAGGTGAACATAGTCTACTTCAGACGACTCTCTGCGAAGTGATCAATGGCATAGCGAAAAATCAGAAAATTGCTATGGCGTTTGCTGAATTACGCTGTACTTTTGGCGGTGCTTCTATTGTCCCCGATGTCACCGTCTTCCGGTGGGAGAGAATACCTAAAAGTTCGTCTGGAAGAATTGCGCACCGTATCGAAATTTATCCCGATTGGGCCATTGAAGTTCTTTCTCCAGACCAAAGCCAAACTAAAGTTCTTAGTAAATTATTGCATTGTTCACGCAATGGCACTGAATTAGGCTGGTTACTAGATCCAGAAACAGAAAGTATTTTAGCGGTGTTTTCTGGTCAAAGAGTTGAAGTTTACGAAGGTATTAATCAGTTGCCAATAATTGAAGGTATCGAGTTGCCATTGACAGTAGAACAAGTTTTTAGCTGGTTGAATTTTGATTAATTTTAAGTCCTGAAAAATTTATAAATTCCTATAGACTTCATTATCATTACGCTTACCAACACGGAAAACATTAACTAGCTGATTCTCTTCATCAATGGTGTACAAAATTCTGTATTCACCTTGATCAACACGATAACCACCTTGATATCCCTTCAAAGCTTTACAGTCTTGGGGCTGAGGATTACCTTGAAGTGAAAAAATTTTTGATACAACTTGCTTAAACTGTTTGGCTTGCAAGTCTATTGACACTCTCCGGGCTGAAGCCACGGAGATTCTTAAGACCTTTCAATCTTAATATCCTGATTACTCAGGTTCCCAAACTCACTACGTTTGCTCATAGAGCGTAGTGATACCGCCAGATGCTCTACTTGGGGAGACCCCAAGACCGCACTGGCTCATCTTTTGGGCGTTTTGGTGATTAACACCTAGTTTCGCAGAGTCCCCGCGTACTATTTCCAAACCTCTATCTCTAATAGTCTTTGCAGCACCGATGTCAGCGTGTTCGTGATATCCGCATTCTGTACAAATGAACTCTGAGAAAATCAACAATTTCTTCGAGTTCGGCTTTGGCTTCATCCACACCAGCAACATCACTAAATTCCACACCAGTGACACCTTCTGAGTAGATGCGGGCTTTACTTTTACCTACTGTTAATGCAGCCGGGCCACCAGCCTGACGATTGATTAAAAAGGCCCAAATCCCTAAGAAAATTAAGGGTGGTGCAATCCAACTTAGTAATGTGCCAATCCAGCCGTTTTGTGATGGTGGTGGTGCAGTAAACTCTACATTATTTTCCCGGAGAATCTTCGGCAAATCTAAATCTAGGGCTACTGGTGTGGTGGTAAACACCTGTTCCACAGTTTCGTCTTCAGGGGTTTGAGTTTTGATGGTATATTCAATGCGATCGCTACCCACAAGAGCTTGTTCAACTTTACCGTCTTGCACCTGAGCGATAAATTCACTATAGGGAACTTGTGATTGACCCATCCCCAAGAAGCTGGGAACAATAAAGTTAAGCAGTAATAAAAAACTTAACAAAATTAGTAAAGTACCGCCAAATTGGCTGGTTTTCGGCTGTTTATTGGGTTTGTTATTATTGGTTTCTACAGGCATTTAGATGTACCCTCCAAATTCGACATTAGGGGCTAGAGGCTAGGGGCTAGATGAGGATGGGTGTTGGTGTGATGGGGAAACGACAAAAATATTAATACTGGTACTCTATGGCGATTAAGATAATTATGAGTGATGAGTAAAGTATTGTATCTGTTAAGTCTATTCTAGAAAATAGAGACAGTAGCCCAATATTGGGTATACCCTACAGAAATATGTGTATTGCCGTACTACGATGGAAAATAATTTTGGAGTTGTGGGGAAATTGCTGTTACTTTCGGCTTTGCTGTCATTCTTGATTAAGTATGCAGCACCAAGTTTATCGATTCCAGCGACAGATGCTAATGCACTAATTATAGTTTCGTTACCGACTTTGATCATAGCGATCGCTTTATTTTGGCGATTTCAGTCAGTATCAAAACAAAATTAGCGGAAGTTGCTACAATCAGCTAACCTCATTTGCATTACACAGTTGGGAGTCAGCCGGTGAACCTTGGTCAATGGATCGGCTTAATTGCTATAGTTCTCTGTTTATATATATTGTGGCAAATTCGGCAAGTACTTTTGTTGATGTTTGCCGCAGTGGTTTTGGCTACTACCTTAAATCGGCTAGCGAAACGCTTTCAAAGTTCAGGGCTAAAGCGTGGATTTGCTGTTTTCTTATCGGTGACTATTTTCTTTGCCGGAGTCGTGTGTTTTTTCTGGCTGATTGTGCCGCCTTTTGCACAACAGTTTCAAGAACTAACTTATCGAGTTCCTCAAGGTTTTGCTCGTTTTAATAGTTGGCTACAACAACTAGAAACTCTTGTTCCTCAGCAATTAGCTCCTTACATCCCTAATCTCAATGATCTGATTGCACAGGCGCAGCCTTTTGTGAATGAAATATTGGGTAGTTCTTTTGCCTTTGTTTCTGGCTCTTTAGAAGTCTTACTCAAAATTTTACTAGTCTTGGTATTAACAGGAATGTTCTTAGCCGATCCTCAGGCTTATCGCCGATTATTTATCCGGCTGTTTCCCTCTTTTTACCGCCCACGGATCGATGGCATCTTAGATAAATGCGAACTTTCATTGGAGGGATGGATCACAGGTACTTTTATTACTACGATTGTAGTGGGGCTGTTGAGTGTGATTGGCTTATCAGTTTTGGGGGTGAAGGCAGCTTTAGCTTTAGGCGTTTTGGCAGGATTTCTCAACTTAATTCCTAATTTGGGGCCCACATTAAGTGTAGTTCCAGCAATAGCGATCGCTTTGTTAGATAGCCCCTGGAAAGCTTTAATTGTGTTGCTACTTTACCTTGTAATTCAACAGATTGATGCTAACTTTGTCACCCCCACTGTGATGGCGCATCAACTTTCATTACTACCAGCAGTAACATTAATTTCCCAACTCTTTTTTGTCACCTTCTTTGGCTTTTTAGGTTTATTTCTCGCCCTACCCTTAACTGTTGTGGCTAAAATTTGGCTGCAAGAGGTATTGATTAAAGATGTGCTAGATGAATGGGGTAATAGCCATCGCCAAGAAACTGAGTTGGTGATTATTTCTCAATCACCGATGTCAGATATTGATTGGTCAGTAGATAATAAAACTAGCGAGCCAGAGCATCCAATTGATGAACCTTTACCACAAGAAGAGTAGTCATCTGTGGGGTGAAAAAGCAGGGAGCAGGGGGCAGGGGGGAAGGATTCACTTCCTTGACTTCCGCGCAGTGGTAGTAGTTACTTGGGTTTGGCAATATAACCCCATTTTCTCACATAGCTCCCTTGGTAGTAGCCACTGCCAATTGCCGCAGGTGCCATACCTTCTTTAAACTCACCTGCTTGAGAAAATTGGGGGCGAATCACTATATTTCCCGACTTATTAATATAACCAAATTTATTATCAAGTCTAATGCTCGCTAACCCTTCAGAAAATATAGATGCTCCATCAAAAATTAAAGGAATGACAACTTTTCCTGTTTTGTTAATAAAGCCACTTTTGTTGTTGCTATATACTGCTGCTAGTCCTTCATGAAAGTTGCTAGCTCGATATGTCAGAGGAAGTACCAATTTACCTGTTTTATCGATAAAACCATCACCTGCAACGAGTTGGAACCTTGCTAGACCTTCGTAAAAAGGTGCATTAACATCAACTGATTGTAGTTGTTCTACTTCTGTAAAATGTCCTGTTTGGTCAACAAAACCAAACTTACTAATTCCATCACTCACAAATGCAGCTTTGTCAGAAAATGGCTCTACCCATTTAAATTGAGGTTGAATAACCAACTTACCACTTTGATCAATAAATCCCCATTGATCAGCAATTCTTACAGATGCTAATCCTTCAGAAAAATTCATCGCCGTATCAAATTGTGGCGAAATTACAAACTTACCTTGAGGATTAATATAACCATATTTGCCATTAATACTCACGGCTGCTAATCCTTCTGCAAAGCTATTAGCCTGCTCAAAGTTTTGGGCAATAATAATTTTTCCTGTTTTATCGATGTAGCGAAACTTGCCACCAATAGTAACTAACCCTAATCCTGAAGAAAATGGATATTGCGTATAGTATTCAGGTTTAATCAAAAAATTTCCTGTCTTGTCAATTAAACCCCATTTACGATCAACTCTTACCCAAGCTACCCCCTCCGAAAAAGCTTGTACTTCATCAAACTGCGGTTGAATAGCAAAGGCTTGACTACCCACAACATATTGAGCAGGAATTTTGTTCCAGATTGACAAGGCTTGACACATCAAAGCCGTAGCCTCTCCTCTAGTAGTATTGCGGTTAGGCTGTAACCTTCTCACCTGAGGATAATTGACAACTAAAAAATTTTCCGATGCAGTAGCGATCGCACCTTGAGCATAGGCGGGAATTGTTTGCCAATCATCAAAATATTGCTTCAGGACTTGCTCTGTATTCTTTTGTCCAGGAAAATTAAATATGTTTCTGATAACTGCGATCGCCTGAACACGAGATATATTTTGATTGGGCTGAAAGGTGCCGTTAGGATAACCCACAACAAAATTTCTGTGTGCAGCTAGTTGAATGGCGTTATATGCCCAATGACTTTTCGCTACATCAGAAAAGTACACATCTTGATTCAGCGGGGGTACATTAACAGTTGTCTGTTGATCGGTAAATGCTTTTTGCAAAATTACCGTAAACTCGGCGCGGGTAATTGTTCCTTCCGGGCGAAAAGTTTTGTCAGGATAACCCTTAACTATTTGCCGAGATACTAACTGAGTTATACATTGTTGCGCCCAATGGCTATTAATATCAACAAGATTTATCGGCTCAAGCATGATTTAAATAGGAATGCGTACCCAGAAAAGATGTTGATATCATGTTACCAATAGCTTGTGTTTTTTAATTCAAGTGCTTAAAAATTATTTTTAACAATTCCGCCTGGGTAAAAGGTTTGGTTAAATACCCAGATGCACCGACAAATCTTGCTTTCACCTTATCCACAATTCCCTTGTAACCTGTAACAAAAATAATGGGAGTCCGTTGAAACATGGGATTGTTGCGTATAATACGGCACAACTCATAACCATCAAGACCTGCCATATTCAGATCCAATAAAATCAAGTCTGGTTTGTGCCTAATAATTGACATGACTGCCTTTAATGGTTCATTAATAGCGACCACATTAAAATTTTCATTTTCTAAGAAACGGCTAATTTCCTTGAGAATTGTGGGACTATCATCCACCGAAACAATTTTATAAAGCTTTTTAGGCGTTAGGGTAGCAGCGGTTACTCTTTGGGAGGGAATATTTATGTTATTTGATATTACTGGTTCTTGTTCTCTTGTCGGCACAGAAACATCTGCATCCGAGTGAGTCAAGTTTCTACTTACTGTTTTGCGGTTAAGTAAGATTTTTTGATGGGTAGAGGTAGGAATTGCGGAAAACTTTTCTCCTGTATGCGGTAACTTATCAAATGGGGGGTCTGGTTCATGTAATATAATCCCGCCTTTGATAATGTAAGGATATAACTTTTTAGCCAGTTCAAGTTCATCTTGATTTGTAATTTCCGCAAGATGACGTAAACTGATACCTTTCATTTTATTAATTAAATTTGCTTGGAGGTCTGGAAATTTTCTGCTGAGTAATGTGCTAGTGCTTAACACATACGGTCGTTGGTAAGGTGAAGAGATATAAGGCGAAAAAGATTGCCAATTATGTAATTGTATTTGGCAGTATTCTATAACTTTTTCTACATCTAGTCTGCATATTTCTCGTACTTCTTCTTGTGCATCGCTTAACTCATAAGTACCAGTTTTGATTAACAAAAAGGATTCAATTACTTCTTTGACTAATTCTTGAATCAGCAATGTTGCTTGTGTATGATCCAGATATCCTTGATTAATTAGCCAATATATAGCTTGATAATCAGGAGGCTGCTCACTGCTCACACTGTCATCTTCACTGTACTGATTGTATAATCCAGGTTCAAAAATCAAACGTAATTGCACATGAACTTCATGACTAATGTGAGGAATTTCATGACTGAGGCGATTGAGATGGCGTTCTATTCGCTCAAAAGGCTCGATTGAATGGGTCGCATAAGTGATTCTCCCCCGGTCTAAGTAAATTAACCAAGTAACTAAATTACTAGAGGCGGTTATGCAGGTAGTGTCATAACAGCTACATAATTGTCTTAACAAGCTTTGGGGACGTAGTGTGATGAAGGTGCCCAAATTATTCATATTTTCAAGTTTTTGTGTAATTATACCGAAAATATGTTTATTGGGAATCCTTAAGCTGTGAGACTTGGTGATCTTTAATAATTCTTGACATTCTGTTCTTTAAAAAGACGCGGATTCTGGGGTCAGCAAGTGTCGGTAGTAGGGTAAGAATTACTCACCAAAACCTAAAAATTTTGGCAACAGCCTATCAGGACTTACGTAACCAACCACGTATTTTCGTTATTGCGTAGGCGAAGCCCATCGTTCGCGTAGCGTCTCGCAGAGAAGATATCGTAGGGTAAAGCCCTAACGGGCATGGCTGCGCTTACCGCGTAGCGTGCCGGAGGCTCTAGCAATCTCAAAGCCTTTATTTTCGTAGCGAGTGCGTAAGTCGTACCTACGTTACCTATATGCCCAAAATCCCATATAAGTAATTCTTTTGCTTCACAAGCAACAATGATAAAGATTTTCTTAAATAAATGTGTAGTTAATTTAGGGAAAATTATCTGTTTAATAAAGATTCAACTAATAACTCGTAAACATCCATTTTTGGCCTTGTAGGCTCCGGAAATCAAACTATATACTTTGAAAAAAGGAAAATAAAGCAATTGCCATATAAAATAACACAAAAAGTTATGCATGATACCTTAAGACTTGATGAAGTAGTAGAGTTTGCGGAAAATCCAGAACCACGTTGTCCTTGTGTTTTGTTGTTGGACACATCTGGCTCAATGCAAGGAGATCCCATCGAGGCTTTAAATCAGGGCTTGTTGAGTTTAAAAGATGAATTAGTCAAAAATTCTTTAGCAGCCAGAAGAGTAGAAGTAGCCATCATCACTTTTGATAGTCATGTCAATATAGTGCAAGACTTTGTGACAGCAGACCAATTCAATCCGCCGATTTTGACAGCACAGGGTCTAACAACTATGGGGGCGGGAATCCATAAAGCCTTAGACATGGTGCAAGAGCGTAAATCTCTTTATCGTGCTAACGGCATTGCTTATTATCGTCCTTGGGTCTTTATGATTACAGATGGAGAGCCACAGGGCGAATTAGATCATCTAATAGAGCAAGCAGCACAACGCTTACAAGGAGATGAAGCAAATAAGCGCGTAGCATTCTTCACAGTAGGAGTGGAAAATGCTAATATGATGCGTTTAAATCAATTAGCTGTGCGAACTCCGCTCAAACTCAAAGGATTAAACTTTATTGAGATGTTTGTTTGGTTGTCAGCTAGTATGTCAGCAGTTTCCCATTCTCAGGTAGACGAACAGGTAGCACTACCACCCATTGGCTGGGGAACACTTTAAGCTGCTTAACAGCTTACTCACACAGCTAGCTGCCTTTACAAAATCTATGAACACAACAAAACAGATATCTCATTGGCGGGTAGTCGCCGCATCTGTATGTGGTACAAGCCACGTCAAAAACAAGCAGCTGTGTCAAGATGCTCACCACTGGCAACTGTTGCCGGGTAATGTGTTAGTAGCCGCTGCTGCTGATGGTGCAGGTTCTGCCAGCCAAGGGAAAGTGGGAGCAATGGTGGCTGTGGAAACAGCAATAGAGGCTCTATCTCTCAAAGAAATTACTCGAGAGTCTTTAGCACAAGATGCATTTGTGCAATCGCTATTAAATGAGGCTTTGCTAGCTGCCAAAAAAGCAGTGGAGGATGAAGCCGTAGCATGTAGCAAACAGCCTCAAGATTTAGCAACAACCTTAATTATTATGGTTGCCACACCAGAGATGGTGGCAGTTGTCCAGATTGGTGATGGTTTGGCAGTAGCTAAGGATAATCAAGGTAACTTACTGGCGCTGACAATACCGGACAATGGCGAATACATCAACGAAACCATTTTTTTAACTTCGCCTGGTGCCTTAGACTCGGCACAAATGAGATTATGGCGAGAAACTATAGTTAACGTTAGTCTCCTCACTGACGGACTACAAATGCTGGCTTTAAATATGGTTGTTGGTGAACCTCACAAACCATTCTTTTTTCCCTTGTTCGACTTTGTAGAAAGTGCCGAAGATAAAACACTAGCAAAAGAGCAGTTGGTGAAGTTTTTAGGTTCTGAGCGGATTACACAACGTACTGATGATGATTTGACGCTGATTGTAGCTGCCTTTAAAGAAGAGGAGGCAGGGGGGCAGGGAGCAGGGAGCAGGGGAGAATAATTACGAATTGCGAATTGATTTTTTGGTGATCTGCTAGATCGGTTTTTTTCATAACTCCATTCACCGTGATTAAATCATGCAGGTACTACGTTGTTTTCCCAAGCAAGAAATTATCAACCTTAGCGTTAGCTTGGGGCGCGGCGGTGAAGCTTGTATTTATGCCGTACCGTCTTCTGGTGATTTAGTAGCAAAGGTTTATCATAAGCCTACAGATGCTCACGCCCACAAACTCCGAGCGATGCTTGCTAACCCGCCGGAAAACCCTACAGCTAGCTTGGGACATATTTCTATTGCTTGGCCACAAGATTTATTAAGGGCGACAGATGCTAATAATGGCATTATCGGCTTTTTAATGCCCCGGATTCGCGGGATGCGGCCAATTATCGATTTTTATAATCCCAGCACTCGGCGACAACATTGTCCTTTATTCAACTATCAGTACTTGCTTCGCACTGCACGCAACTTAGCGGCGGCTTTTGCGGCTTTGCATAATAGTGGATATTGCGTTGGTGATGTGAATGAGTCAAATATTCTGGTGAGCGACACAGCATTAGTCACCTTGGTAGATACAGACTCTTTTCAGGTGCGCGATTCAGATAATAATGATCTTGTTTATCGCTGTCCAGTGGGTAAACCAGAGTTTACTCCACCGGAACTACAAAATAAAACTTTTGCTCAACATGACCGGGAAATTGTCCACGATTCCTTTGGTTTGGCGGTGTTGATCTTTCAACTGTTAATGGAAGGTACTCACCCCTTTTCGGGGATATTTCAAGGGATTCCTGAACCACCACCTTACGAAGCCAGAATTGCGGCTGGACATTTTACCTACAGTCAAAAGCGACAAGTACCTTATCGACCTACGCCCATAGCACCTGCTTGGGAAGTTCTGCATCCCAAATTACAGGAATTGTTTTTACGTTGTTTTGAGGATGGTCACAATGACTCGCAGCTGCGTCCCAGCGCCCAAACTTGGCTGTTAGCTTTGGCGGAAGCTGAAGATAGTCTAATTACTTGCACTGTTAATCCTCAGCACCGTTACAACAACCACTTAGAGAGCTGTCCTTGGTGTGAACGTGCTTCCCGCTTGGGTGGACGTGATCCTTTTCCATCTTCACGCGCAGTAGAAAATAAAGAACATCTCCGGCCAAGAAGTATCCCTAAAAGGCGATATGCCCAGCGGCCCCGTTCACCACAGCCAGCGATGCCGCTATATCCAGTCAATTATTGGCAGCCTGTAGCTAACCCTAGCTATTCCTCTTATCCTGTTCAGAAGAAAGCGAAAGTGTATCCGGCTGTCTTGTGTCTACTCGGTGTGGGTGTGTTGGGTTATTTGGACGTGATGGTGAAATTTACTCGTCCCTATGTTTCCCAAAATGCTTTCACTCAACAAGCGTTGATGGCACGCCCGACACCCGATAAGGAGACTTTAACTTTCGCAGATTACTATCAACAAGGTCATGCTGCTTACCAAATCAGAGATTATGAGCAAGCAGTGGAAAACTTCAGCCAAGCTATAAAACAGGAACCGAAAAGTGCCAGAGCATATGTTAACCGAGGTAATGCGCGCTACAACTTGAAAGATTATGAAGGCGCGCTGACAGACTATAACCAAGCTTTGAAAATTAATCCCCAAGAAGTCAAAGCTTTTGTCAACCGGGGCAATGCTCGTTATATGCTAGCTGAATTTAGCCATGATCCTGATCGAGAATATCACTTAGCGATCGCGGATTTCGATCAAGCTCTGCGGATCAACAATCAAGAAACAGAAGCCTTTCTCAGAAGGGGTATTGTCCGTTCGCAAATGGCTAGATATAGTAGCGAATCTTTACGAGATTACAAACAAGCCATTGTTGATTTTACCCAGGCAATTCGATTAAATGTATCTAACGCCGAAGCGTATTTTCAACGGGGCGATGTGCGTTACAAAATGGCCCAATTTAGTAGCGATTTTATTCAAGATTATCAACAGGCGATCGCTGACTTTAACCAAGCACTGAAAATTAATGACAAATTGGCAAAAGTCTATCTCAAGCGAGGGATGATTCGCTATGAACTCACACAATATAGTGGTCAGGAATCTGATCCTAATAATCTGAAAGCTATTGAAGATTTACAAACAGCCGCTAAATTCTCCTTAGAACAAGAGGATACGGAAATTTATCAACAGGCACTCAGTAGCATTTGTGTAATTATAGAAAGTCAATGTAGTGCTTTCTTACAAAGTTCTGCTATGTGGCAATACACAAATACAAATTAATTAGAAAACTAGTAAATTTAAACACTAGTTTTTTTATAGAGATTTTTTGTCTTTGATTCAGGCAAAACTCTACACGATAAGGGTTGGCATTAGCTGACTCTTATCACTTACTGTGATAGTGCCAATAAACAATGTTTAGAGGAGCTATGGAAGAAAAATCAGGCTCCTGGGAAAGTATGGTAGTTAATAGATATTAACTACACAAAATTTTCAAGTGCATACCATGTATCATTTTGCTATTATCGGTGGGGGAATAGTTGGACTGTCTACAGCGATGGCTTTAGGTCAGCGCTATCCCAATGCACGCATTTTAGTCTTAGAAAAAGAAAATAACTGGGCAGTTCACCAAACTGGTAATAATAGCGGAGTTATTCACTCCGGAATTTACTACAAACCAGGGAGTTTTAAAGCTAAATTTTGCCGTGATGGTAGTCACTCAATGGTGAAATTTTGCCAAGAACATGGAATAGAGCATGAAGTTTGCGGCAAAGTCATCGTAGCCACTGAGACAGAAGAACTACCTCGCTTAGAAAACATCTATCAACGCGGCTTAGAAAACGGCATACCAGTCCAAAAAATTAGTCCCGCAGAAGTTAAAGAAATTGAACCTCATGTTAACTGTGTAGGTGGAGTTCGGGTATTTTCTACTGGTATTGTTAATTACAAACAAGTTTGTTTAAAATATGCCGAATTAATTGAGAAGCAGGGTGGAGATTTACGCCTGAATACCAAGGTGCTAAAAATCTCTTCTAGTGATAAAAATCATGTACTGGAAACCAACAACGGTAATTTTGCCACACGTTTCTTGATCAATTGTGCCGGATTGCATAGCGATCGCCTTGCTAAATTAAACCAGGTAAAACCCCAGGCAAAAATAGTCCCCTTTCGCGGAGAATATTACGAACTAACCCCCGAAAAACGTTATTTGGTCAAAACTCTCATTTACCCAGTTCCTAATCCAGATTTCCCCTTCCTAGGCGTTCATTTCACCCGAATGATTGATGGTAGCGTTCATGCTGGGCCAAATGCAGTTCTCAGCCTCAAACGCGAAGGTTACAAAAAAACCGATTTTAATTTGCGAGATTTTGCCGAGGTTATCACCTACCCTGGTTTCTGGAAACTAGCAGCTAAACATGCAGATGAAGGCATTCAAGAAATCATCCGTTCTTTGAGTAAAGCCGCCTTCACCAGAAGTTTGCAAAAGCTCATTCCCGAAGTTCAAGCCGAAGATTTAGTCCCCACTCATGCAGGTGTCCGCGCACAAGCATTGATGAACAACGGCAAACTAGTAGATGACTTTTTGATCGTACCAGGTCAAAACTCCATCCATGTTTGCAATGCTCCTTCCCCAGCGGCTACTTCTTCTTTGGAAATCGGCAAAGCTGTTGTGGCGCAAATTCCTCAACAATCTCATCTGGAGATGGTCGTTCGTAATTCGTAATAGAGTCGAATGAGACACGCTACGCCAGTGAAAATCGCCTAACCCTTCAGCAGCGTTGTCTCATCGAGACTTACCTTTTTATTAATGCACGGAGATAAATTCTGCTTGTGTAGTAGCAAATTATATTTACCCAAAACTTTTAAAACACCCTCTCATAGTCAAAAATAAACAGATGTGAAAGTTTATTTTTAACCGAGTATTTTGATAATTTTATACCTTGAAATTTACGGCAATTGCTATAAACTTATTCTCTGGTTTTGAATAATTATTTTTGTTTTGAATAATACAATTTTTAGCACAACAACAGTCAATATTACTTATTTTTTATTCTTATTGGGTATTATTTTTAGCCAACGTATAACTATCTAATTTGAATTATAATAAATATTCATCAAGGTTTTATATACAAAAGAAATTTATTTACATATTCTTTACTATTTTGCTCAAAATAATCGTTAGATTATGTACTGAGAAAAGACATTATTCAGGCAATTTTATTCAATCCAAGTGCATCCTCTTCATTTCCGAAAAATTGAAATAAAATCATCTCCCTGCAAATCCCCAAGGTAATTTTATGAAAGCGGTGATTCTGGCTGGAGGGCTTGGTACACGCCTCAGTGAAGAAACTAGTATCAGACCAAAGCCAATGGTAGAAATTGGTGGTAAACCAATTCTTTGGCACATAATGAAGACTTACTCGGCTCACGGTATCAATGACTTCATTATTTGTTGTGGATATAAAGGCTACATCATTAAAGAGTATTTTGCTAATTACTTTTTACACATGTCGGATGTGACCTTTGATATGCGATTTAACCAGATGAACATCCATTCTGGTTATGCTGAACCCTGGCGTGTCACCCTAGTAAATACAGGCGATTACACCATGACAGGTGGACGCTTAAAACGTGTTAGTGAACATCTTGGTAATGACACATTTTGCTTCACCTATGGTGATGGTGTGAGTAATATAAATATCACAGAACTAATTCAATTTCATAAAGAACAAAATAGTTTAGCAACACTCAGTGCAGTACAACCAGCAGGACGGTTTGGGGCTATTTCGTTAGGTCAAGAACAAACTAAAATCAATAGCTTTAAGGAAAAACCCGAAGGTGATGGTGCCTGGATTAACGGCGGTTACTTCGTTTTAGAACCAGAAGTAATTAACTTAATTGCTGATGATTCCACAGTTTGGGAAAAAGAACCATTGGAAAAGCTAGCTGAAATGGAGCAGTTATCGGCTTTTAAACATACTGGTTTTTGGCAGCCGATGGATACTTTACGGGATAAACAACACTTAGAGGAGCTATGGAAGAGTGGTCAGGCTCCTTGGAAAATGTGGTAGAGGGGCTAGTAAGAGAAACAGTTGTCTTATTTTCATTATCCAATTCGTGATCAATTGTCCCGGATGACTAGGCGATCGCCTGGATAAATTAGGTAAACTTAACCTCCTAGCCAAGATGGCTGAAGAAATTCTGGTCAAACAACAAGGCATATTTGGTAATGCAATCAAATTTTTGGACTGGAAAAAAAGTTTTTGTAACAGGACATACTGGCTTTAAAGGTAGTTGGTTATCTCTGTGGCTACAAATGTTAGGCGCTAAGGTATGTGGTTATGCTTTAGTTCCGGCTACATCCCCAAATTTGTTTGAGTTAGCTCATGTTGCTAATGGTATGACATCGGTGGTAGGAGATATCAAAGATTTAGACTTGCTCAAACAAGTGATGCAAGCCTACCAACCAGATATTGTCATCCATATGGCAGCTCAAGCATTGGTGCGGGAATCTTACTACAACCCAGTAGATACCTATGCTGTGAATATTATGGGTACAGTCAATGTATTGGAAGCAGTACGATCTGTATCCAGCGTCAGAGCCGTAGTTTCAGTTACCTCTGATAAGTGTTATGAAAATCGTGAGTGGGTTTGGGGTTACCGCGAAACTGATGCTATGGGTGGATACGACCCTTACAGTAGCAGCAAAGGATGTGCTGAATTAGTCACTACTGCTTATCGTCAGTCTTTCTTCAATCCTGCTGATTACGACCAACATCAAGTAGCTGTAGCCAGTGTCCGCGCGGGTAATGTCATTGGCGGAGGAGATTGGGCTAAAGACCGACTAGTGCCTGATATTCTCAATGCTTGGCTAGCCGATAAAGAAGTTGTCATTAGAAATCCTCAAGCTGTGCGTCCTTGGCAACATGTTCTAGAACCACTCAATGGTTACTTAATGCTGGCAGAAAAACTCTTTACTCAAGGTTCACGATATTGCGGAGGCTGGAATTTTGGGCCGAGTGAATCAGGAGTCAAGACTGTAGCTTGGGTAGTTGACCAACTCCAGCAATTTTGGGGCGAAAATGTCAATTGGATTAAAGATGGTGGAGTGCAACCGCATGAGGCCAATTTATTAACCTTAGATTGTTCTAAAGCCCGCACTCAAATTAACTGGGAACCTCAATTAGACTTAACCACAGCTTTAGCTTGGATTGTGGATTGGACTAAAGCCTGGCAACAAGGCCATGATATGCAGCAAAAAAGCCAATCTCAAATCCAGCAGTTTATGCAACTTGCAAATTTTTCACGACGAGAAAATTCTCGGTTAGGAGTTTAATCCTTCATCAGAATACTTTCACTAGAGTTAAATTCACAAGCTAAACAACTTTTTGAATATGCATAAATTACTCACAATTGCCATTCCTACTTATAATCGTGCCGAGCTACTTGATAAACAGTTAGCATGGCTAGCTCAAGCTATTCAAGGTTTTGAGTCTGACTGTGAAATTTTTGTTTCTGATAATTGTTCAACTGACCATACTCAGTAAATTATCAAGAAATGGCAAAATGCTCTCACTAATGTTACATTTAAATCCCATAAAAACCCTGAAAATTTGGGATTGATCAAAAATATTATTCGTTGCCTAACTTCTGCTGAAACAAAATATATTTGGACAATTGGAGATGATGACCCCATTCAGCTAAGAGCAGTTAGTTATCTGATGAATCAGTTAAAGAATAAAGAAAAATTATCATTATTATTTCTGAATTTTTCTGGACGCAATAAGCTGACTAATGAACCAGTTCATCCACCAACAATCGTTGGTAATCGTTGGTTTGATGCTGATACCGAAGATGGTAATGAAGACGGCAAGTCAATATTTGAATATTGCTTTGCTAAAAGTATCGGTGCAGTTAGTTTTCTGACGGCTTCAGTCTATCGTGTTGACTTAATCAAACGCGCGTTAGAAATTTGGCCAGAGGCTCCAAGTAATTGGTTATCTTTAGCATATTTAGCTGGCTATTGTGCTGCTAATGGTCAAGTTATTGTCACTAAAGATACTTATATGGAATGTATTGTTGGTGTGAGTTATTGGCAAAAAGAAGCGGATTCTGCACTATTAATGCAATACAAACATATACCTGAAGTTATTGTCAAATTGGAAGAAAATGGATACTCTAAAGAATTTTGTCGTCGAATGATCTTACAAAATTTCAAACAAGTAAATATGAAAGTATTTTTGGGTGGTTTACGAAGATGGCCTGTGTCTGCCATGAAAATGGTGGGTCCCTTTTTGAGTTTGGTTTGTTTGTCTGCTTTTAAAACTATGCTAGGGAATAGATTTGGAATAGGACATTTGCAGAAAATTTCCATCAAGGCTTCATAAGCATTCAGCATTAATTACATTCAATAAATCCAGGCATTTTGGTGATGATCAACAACATTAAAAAAAAGCTATTAGCTTATAAATCTCAACTAGATTATGAAGCCTCGTTGCTGAGATATGCCAAAAAACTACCTCAATTATCACTAGGTGATCGCTGGATTGTTGATACTCTCAAAAAAGAGGGTGCTTATATTACAACATTGGCAGATTTAGGATTACCTTCTACTAGAGAATTGCTGCAAGCCTCTCACAGCCTATCGCTGGAAATGAAGCAGGTAAGTAATAGCCATTTAACTTATAAATTACCCCAGATTTATACAGTTACAAGTTTACCCGAATTTTCCACATGGGGAAGTAATAGAAGACTGTTAAACATCATTGAAAATTACATTGGACTTCCTATTACTTTTCATGGCGTTCATTTACGTAAAGATTTTTCTAATCAACATGAGTTTGGGACACTACTATGGCATAAAGATTCAGAAGATAGGCGGATGATTAAAGTCATTATTTATTTGCATGATGTTGAAGAACAGCATGGACCCTTTGAATATATTCCACGTTCTTTAACTTCCATACCTAATTTTAATGGCTATCGCGTTGACCGTAAGCTGCAACAATCTGGTTACTTAGGTCTCAAGGATGAAGAGCTAGCAAAAATTCTCCCTAAATCAGCTTGTAAATCTTGTGTTGGTTCAGCAGGCACAGTAATTATTGCTGATACCAGAGCCGTTTTACATCATGGAACAATTCGCACAGAAGAACGGTCTACACTGTTTTTTGCTTACACTGCTAATCCTCCTAAAAGACCGGAGCTTTGCAGACAATATTGGGATAATACTTTTACTATTCCAGCGTTAAGTAATACCTCAGTTCATAGTTGAATTTTTCACACAACTAATTAAAATTTCCCTCGAAATAAGCAATGATATTTACTAAAACTGCACTTAAAGACGCGCTCATTGTTGATGTAGAAAAGAAGCCTGATCATCGGGGATTTTTTGCTCGTGGTTTCTGCGCTCAAGAATTTATAGCGCATGGTTTAAAGCCCACAGTAGCCCAATGCAATATATCTTTCAATCATCAAAAAGGCACAGTGCGGGGAATGCATTATCAAGTTTCTCCAGCCGCCGAAACAAAATTAGTTCGTTGTACTCAAGGCGCTATTTATGACGTAATTATTGATATGCGTCCTGAATCACCGACTTTTTTATCACATATCGGTGTGGAATTGTCCGCAGAAAATCACCGCGCTTTATATGTGCCAGAAATGTTTGCCCACGGTTATCAAACCCTTACAGATGACGCTGAAGTAGTGTATCAAGTGGGTGAATTTTATACACCTGGATATGAACGGGGATTACGTTATAACGACCCATTTTTTAATATTGAATGGCCTCTGGAAGTAACTGAAATTTCCGAGAAAGACTCAAATTGGATGTTATTAGAAATGATGCCTGTCGGTTGTAGAGATTAGTAGCTAGAGCCTAGAGCGTGTTTTCTAATCCCTACTCCCTACTCCCCACTCCCCACTCCCAACACAAATTTATAGAGGAACTTACTAATGATTATTATTGATCGTGCCTTACAAGCCCGTGCCGCAGCAGGTAATCCCGTAAAAGTAGGGATGATTGGTGCTGGTTTTATGGGTCGGGGAATTGCTAATCAAATTATTAATTCAGTTCCCGGAATGGAGTTAGTTGCTGTTTTTAGCCGTCAATTTGATGCAGCTAAACGAGCTTACACAGAAGCTGGCAGAGAAAATGTGCAAGTTGTTACGAGTGTAACTGAATTAGAAGACGCGATCGCTAACCATAAGTATGCAGTTACCGAAGATGCTCAATTACTCTGCCAAGCTGAGGGTATTGATGCCATCGTTGAGGTGACTGGTGCAGTAGAATTTGGCGCTCATATTGTCATGCAAGCGATCGCGCATCGCAAACATGTAATTATGATGAATGCTGAACTTGATGCCACCATCGGCCCCATGCTCAAAGTGTACGCCGATAAAGCTGGAGTCATTCTCAGCGCTTGTGATGGTGACCAACCAGGGGTAGAAATGAATCTCTACCGCTTTGTGAAAAGTATTGGTCTGACTCCGTTATTGTGCGGTAACATTAAAGGACTCCAAGACCCTTACCGCAATCCCACCACTCAAGAAGGATTTGCCAAACGTTGGGGTCAAAAAGCCCACATGGTAACCAGCTTTGCCGACGGCACAAAAATCTCCTTCGAGCAAGCCATAGTTGCCAACGCCACAGGTATGAAAGTCGCCCAGCGCGGAATGCTGGGGTACAACTTCAGTGGTCATGTAGATGAAATGACCCATATGTACGACGTTGACCAACTACAAGAACTAGGCGGCATTGTTGATTACGTCGTAGGTGCTAAACCTAGCCCTGGTGTGTTTGTTTTTGCCACTCACGAAGACCCCAAACAACGCCATTATTTAGACTTATACAAACTAGGTGAAGGCCCTCTTTATAGTTTCTATACCCCCTATCACCTCTGTCATTTTGAAGTTCCCCTATCTGTAGCACGGGCTGTCCTGTTCCAAGATACTGTTTTATCTCCACTAGCTGGCCCAGTGGTAGATGTAGTCACCACCGCCAAAATTAACCTGAAAGCAGGAGAAACCCTAGATGGTATTGGCTACTACATGACCTACGGCCAATGTGAAAATTCTCCCATAGTGCAAGAACAAAAACTCCTACCAATCGGTTTAGCCGAAGGATGTCGTCTCAAACGAGATATTCCCCAGGATCAAGTCCTCACTTACGATGATGTAGAGTTGCCACCAGGTAGACTTTGTGACCAACTCCGCGCTGAACAAAACACTTATTTTGCATCAGAAAAAGTTCTGGCCACAGTTGGATAGCATCAATATTTCTCTACCAATATCGTTCAGTTAAGGTTTTGATCCCTCTAACTCCGTTAAAAAGGAGTTGGGGGGAATCTTCAACAAATAAACCTGCGTAAATTAAGTTGCAGAAAGAAACCCCATATCACAAATACTTTCTTTTCTTAATTCAGAATTACGTATTGCTAAAGCCTTCACGTTGGGTGCATTGGAATGCTATGACGAATTACTAATTACTAATTACGAACTATGAAAATTGCTCTAGTCCATGATTACTTAACCCAACGCGGTGGAGCAGAGCGCGTATTTGAATTACTGTGTAAACGCTATCCTGACGCGGATGTTTTCACCTCTTTATACAATCCGCACAAAACTATTGATATGGGCGATCGCATCGTCAAAACTACTTTTTTGCAAAATATTCCGGGCGCAACTAAGTATTTTAGATTGATGGCTCCCTTGTATTTTCCGGCCTTTCGGACTTTAGATTTACAAGACTATGATTTAATTATTAGTAGTAGTACCAGCTTCGCCAAAGCAGTACGCAAAAGACCAGATGCCAAACATATTTGTTTTTGTCATAATGTTACCCGTTTCTTGTGGGATACGGAAACTTATTTACGTGAATATGGAGATTATCGCTACTTCGCTCCGTTAATTGAACAAGTATTTCAGTTAATGCGAAATGTAGACCTAAAATATGCTCAAGAACCTGACCTTTACATTGCTAATTCCAGTGTAGTTGCTCGCCGTATCCAAAAAATTTACAATAAACCATCGATTGTGATTAACTATCCAATTGATACAAATAATTTTTTGTTTTCTGATATAAAGGATGAATATTATCTAGCCTCAGCGCGGATGATCAGCTATAAGCGCCTGGATATAATTATCGAAGCGTTTAACTGGTTAGGTTGGCGCTTATTAATATCAGGTGATGGGCCAGAACAAGCACGTTTAAAAGCCAAAGCTTTAGATAATATAGAATTCTTAGGACATGTCAGTGATAGTCAACGCAAAAACTTATTTTCCAAAGCCAAGTCCATCATAGTTGCTGCCTTAGAAGACTATGGATTAGTTCCAGTAGAAGCAAATGCCAGTGGTACACCAGTTATTGCCTACGGCGCAGGTGGGGTATTAGATACTCAAATACATGGCGAAACCGGAGTTTTATTTAAAAGACAAACACCCGAATCTTTACAAGCTGCATTACTAGAATCCGGAGAAATCACTTGGAATTATGAAACTATTCGTAATCATGCAGTGAACAATTTTTCAGAACCAGTTTTTTTCAGTAAGGTTGAGAAACTTATTGAGCAAACTTGTGGCGCCAATTAATGATTTTGGGAATTTTTAGCCCGCTAAACGTAGCGTCTCGTAGATCAGGATAATAAACATGAATCAAGTTAGACTAAATCCGAGTCTCAATCCAGGTATTGACTCTAATACAGAACCAAGTTACGGACAGTTATTTAAAATATTTATTCGCCGATTTCCTTGGTTTATTGCAGTATTTATTAGTTGTGTTGCTATTTCAGCTTTTGTAACTTCGAGAACTAAACCTACTTTTAGAAGTTCCATGCAATTGCTGGTAGAACCAAACTATCAAGGTAGAAGAGAGCCAGGGCCAGATAATCAGTTTCTTGAGCCTGATGTGCAAATAGACACGGCGACTCAGCTAAATTTAATGCAAAGTTCAGGATTGATTCAAAAAGCGGTTGATAAACTGAAGCCGACATATCCTGATATCACTGTTAATGAAATCAAACAATCTTTAGTCCTCAATCAAATCAGGAATCCAGAAGATAACGTAGCCACAAAAATATTCCAAGTAGACTATACTGCCCAAGACCCACAAAAAACACAAACAGTTTTGGCTGCCATTCAACAAGTGTATGTAGAATACAACAAACAGCAGCAGGATTCACGTTTACAAAAAGGTCTACAAGTTATTAGGGAACAATTAAGTAAGGCGAGTGAAGAAGTGAATGCTTCAGAAACTAACCTACAACGCTTTCGCCGCAACCAGAACTTAATTGATCCTGAATCACAAGCCAAGGCCCTTGAAGATGCTTTAAATAATATTGAGCAAGAACGTCGTGCTACTCGTTCCCAATATCAAGAGGCTGTGGCGCGCCAAAAATCTCTACAAGAACAACTTAATCGTTCCCCACAAAATGCTTTGGTTGCGTCTCGTTTAAGTCAATCTACTCGTTACCAAGGCTTACTCAACGAAATTCAAAAAACAGAATTAGCTCTTGCTCAAGAACGTCTGCGGTTTACAGATGAAACTCCTAGTGTGCAGAAACTCGGAGAACAACTGCAAAGTCAGAAGGAATTATTGCAACAAGAGGTAAGCAGAACTTTAGGCGTACAGTCCAATGGTGTCTTGTCTTCCAGGGTACAGTTACTCGAACAAGGACAATTCGGTGAAATTGACCTCAACTTGGCTAGTCAATTAGTAGAGACACAAACAACCATAGTTGCTTTAAGCGCCCGCGATCAAACTTTGGCAGAGAAAGAAAGTCAACTGAGTTTTGAAATCAAACGCTTTCCGCCTTTGTTAGCTTATTACAATCGCATCATGCCACAGCTACAATTTAGCCGTGAAAGGTTAGAACAGCTGTTACGTGCAGAACAAAAATTGCGTCAAGAACTTGCCAAAGGTGGATTTAATTGGGAAGTTGTGGAAGAACCATTATTAGGGTCACAGTTAGGCCCCAACCTCCAGCAGAATCTTTTATTAGGTGCTGTAGTGGGTTTGATGTTGGGAGGGATTGCTGCTTTTATTCGAGAAGCATCTGATGATGCTGTCCACACTACGGCTGAATTGGAAAAGCAAGTGCCTTTACCATTGCTGGGAACCACTCCCAAACTGCAATCCACCAAAACCAGAGAATCAATTATCAAGTTGCCTTTTGGTAAGCCTGAAGTGCTAGCACCTTGGACGATTCAGGTGTTGCAATCTCCATCACGTTGGGAATCTTTGGATTTGATTTTCAAAAATATTGAACTATTAAATACTGTTTCTAGCTTAAAGTCGTTGATGATTACCTCGGCTTTACCGGATGAGGGTAAGTCTGCTTTGGCTTTGGGTTTGGCGATGAGTGCTGCACGTTTACACAAACGGGTATTACTGATTGATGCCAATTTAAGAGATCCCAATCTGCACGAACAGCTGAATCTTCCTAATGAACAAGGGCTTTCGACGCTCTTAGCTAGTGATGTCACCTTACCTGAGCAAATTGGTATCCACACTTTAGGCTCTGCCTATATTGATATTTTGACAGCCGGGCCTAGACCTACTGACCCAGCGAATCTTTTAAGTTCTCCCCGGATGATGCAATTGATGAAAGCATTTGAGGAGAATTATGATTTGGTGCTGATAGATGCTCCACCAGTTTTGGGTTTGGTAGATGCTATGCTCACAGCATCGTCGTGTCGCAGTGTCGTATTAGCTGCAAGTATGAGTAAAGTGACTCGCAGCCAACTTGCCCAAGCTACAGCCATGTTGAGCAAGTTAAATCTAATTGGAGTTGTGGCTAATGGAGTCTCAGATTCTGGTAGTACCTATGTACAGTATCCCCAGCCGTCTCAATTTGCCCTCAAACAAGCCTTGGAAAAATAATTAGTAGGACGACTAAATCCTGAAGTTTTATTGATGTGCGATCGCGCTTGGTATGTACAGTTTGTATGTATGCGATCGCACATATATTTTTGGCTAATTTTGTTGATTTCTCAATAATTAATTGCACATATTTTTACTGAAAAATCAGTATATTTATGTCAACTTTATCATATACTAGCAAAACTACGGACTGTTTGAAGACTAAATAAAGAATTTATCCTAGCATATAGTGATTTCTACAGAGTCTTATATCCTAGAGATTAAAGCCCCATGCTCAACAGTTAGATAAAAAGTCTACTTCACTGATTGACTAACTTTTACTCAGCGAGAAGTTGCAACAAGGGTATCTCTACAAATAAAATTTGGTGGCTCAACACTTACAAGAAATATGTAGACTTGCCTAGAGGGTCAGCTAAAATACCATATTTTTCCCCGCAATCATCTACAGTTTTCCAGAGTAAATCAAGATTTGGTTCAAAGTCTTTGGTATTGATAGCCTTCAATATCAACTCAGCAACTTACTATGGTATAAATCCAAAGACATATGACGATTTCATTAATTCCTGCGCTACAAGATTCGGCTCCCACAACCCCAGCTAAACAACATAATTGCTCTCCATATTGCTCACTTCAGTGGCGGCGCGGTAAGTTGTTGGTGAAACTTCCTACACAGGCAAAACAGGTATCTTTGCCTTCTTTAAATAACCAACAATTGTTAGTAAATTGTTTAAAACATTCTCTAGTAAATTTGGTAATTATAGATCCAAATATTGGTGAATATGGTGTAAAACTGTGGGTTGAAGCTTGTGAACAAGCTGGTAAACCTGTATTCCTCCGCATACCATCTAGCAGTAAACAAATCAATCACATTAGCCAATTACAGCGGTTAATTGACTGGATTGTAGCTTTAGGGTTACTACTATTAATGAGTCCGATGATGCTGGCATTAATGGTATTCATGCAAATTGACTCACCAGGATCACTTTTTAATTATGAGTGGTATGTTGGCGAACGGGGTAAACTGTTTCGCGCCGTCAAGTTTTGCACAACAGCAAATCACAACCTTACAGCTTTAGGGCGCTGGATGCGTAAATACGATTTAGACTATCTACCACAGTTGTTCAATGTACTACGAGGGGAAATGAGTTTAATGGGATCTCGTAGTTTGAGTTTGTCTAGTGCAGTTCGTCTGACTGTGGAAGAACAACAAGCAATTACGGGTTCCTGGGAAGATTCCCAGTTGTTGCAGTTGGATAGCCCAACACTCTAATTTGCTCTTTAAGGAATGGAAATCACAGTTGCAGCGACTGATAAAAGCCGGTATTTGCATCTGTGGTTCCTTCTGAGAAAAACAAACTGCTAATGTTTTCCTATTCTCATATTTCCTGGTTGGGGTGTTATTCGATAAAGGGGTTACGTCTATGGTGGCTGGTGTAAATTACAAAAATATTGTTAGAAAATACAATGAACTTTTCTCTTTCTCAACAAAGTCATAATTGGTTTAAATCTACTAAGTTTTGGCAAAATAATTATTTGATTCTGCGAGAATTTAAATATTTTCGTAAAGTTGCCATATTGGCTTTATGCTTTTCTTTTTTAGCTGCTACTTTTGAAGGTTTTAGTATTGGTTTTTTGCTATCGTTTTTGCAAAATTTAACTACTCCCGATGCTGAACCAATACAAACTGGTATTGCTTGGTTTGATACCTGGGTTTTAGCGGCTCAGACAACGGCAATTAATCGGCTATATCGTATATCTTTTTTGATTTTATTGAGTACCTGGATACGTGCTGGGTTTAATTACTTATCACAGGTATATACAGAAATGGCTCAATTATTGCTAGCTAATCGCTTACGCAAGCAAATATTTGAACAACTGCAAGGATTACCACTGAGTTATTTTGCTCAGACTCGTTCTGGTGAATTGGTTAACACTATTACCACTGAAATTGAAAGAATGCGGCAGTGGTTTAGCGGTGCAGCCTTTCTGATGACTAGAGGTATAACGGCTCTGGTCTACTTTATCTCCATGTTTTTATTATCATGGCAGCTTTCAATCATTTCTTTTTTCTTATTTACATTGGTGGGAGTGGGATTATCAACTCTAAATTCTCGCGCTAGAGAAGCGAGTTTTAGCACTTCCATTGCTAACGGTAATTTTACTTCTATAGCCATAGAATTTATTAATGGTATTCGCACTGTACAGGCATTTGCCACTCAAGATTTTGAACGGCAGCGTTTTTATAATGCTAGTGATAAAGTAGTTACTACTGCCACTAAAGTTGTTTTAGCTTGGGCGCTTGTCAGACCATTAGCTGAAGCTATAGCTAGTACAATTCTCATTGGCATGATTATTTTTGCCTTTACTGTATTTGTGGTTAATGGCAACTTACAAGTTGCTTCTTTACTGACATTTTTCTTTGTATTATTTCGGGTAGTACCCATTGTTCAGGACATTAATGGTACGAGAGCGCATCTGAGTACACTCCAAGGAGCAGCAGATAATATTAAAAATCTGGTGAGAACCGACAATAAATATTATTTACCAAATGGCGAGATTAAGTTTAAACGACTGAAGCATTCAATTGATATTGTCTCGGTAGATTTTGGTTATGATGCCGTTTCTATGGTGCTAAATAATATTACATTGAGCATCGAAAAAGGAAAAACAACAGCATTGGTCGGAGGAACTGGTGCTGGTAAGAGTACATTGATTGACTTAATTCCCAGATTTTACGATCCCACACAAGGTAACGTCCTGATTGATGGAGTGAATGTCCGCAACTTTGACATTAAATCACTCAGACAGAAAATTGCTGTTGTCAGTCAAGATACATTTATTTTCAATACTTCTGTTTTGAATAATATTGCCTACGGTACAGAAGGGGCCAGTGAAGCGGAAATTCGCCAAGTTGCACGATTAGCTAATGCACTTGAATTTATTGAAGAAATGCCAGAAGGCTTTGATACCCAACTAGGAGATAGAGGTGTGCGGTTATCTGGAGGTCAACGCCAGCGAATTGCGATCGCCCGCGCTCTCTTGCGTGATCCAGAAATTTTGATTTTGGATGAAGCCACCAGCGCCTTAGATTCCATGACTGAACGCTTGATTCAAGACTCTATCGAACAGCTATCTGTCGGTCGAACAGTGATTGCGATCGCTCATCGTCTTTCTACTATCGCTAAAGCTCATAAGGTCGTTGTCCTCGAACAAGGACGCATTGTTGAACAAGGTAATTATCAAGAATTACTCGACCTCAAAGGTAAGTTGTGGGAGTACCACAAGACTCAGTACGAAATGGGTCAAGCGTGATCTTAAGAAGGGAGTAGGGAATAGGGAGTAGGGAGTAGGAAGGGAGCAGGGGAGAATTTTTCTTGCTTGTCCCCTTGTCCCCTTGTCCCCTTGTCCCCTTGTCCCCCTAGTCCCCAAATTCTTCCGGATTTTAATCTTCTCGTTTGCAAACTAAATTGAGACCAAGGAATTGGTTTTTAACTGAGGTGAAGAAATGGTAAATATTGGCTATCATTCTGCTAAATTTCACGGTAAATTCAACCGCTCTTTATATAAATTCAAGCTGAATAAAACAGCAAAAATTGCTATCAAGCCAACTCATCAAATCCCCTTAAATGTGTACGCTTTATCTTGTGAGCGGGATTTAGCTGAACAAGTAGCAAGTATTCGCTCATTTATCCGCCATATTGGCATTCCTAATACATTCACTGTTATTTCTGATGGTAGCTACACTGACTTAAGTTGTGAGTTACTTTGCAGCCTTCATCCCTGCGTTAAGGTTGTACATATCAATAAATTTATTAGAACAGATTTACCACAATGTGTAACTGACTACGCCCAAATCCATCCTATGGGTCGAAAGTTATCAGCTTTGATGTCAATTCCTGTTAATGGTGCAACTATTTATACAGATTCAGACATTTTATTCTTCCCAGGGGGAATTGATTTAGTTAGTTTAGCTAAGTTAGATAGTAAATACTGTCATTATTTACCCGATTGTTCAGCTTCACTAGATGAACGAATGATTTATGAAGATGCTGAAAAATTCAATCCTGTAAATGCGGGATTTATTTTATTTAAGGATAAACTAAATTGGGATTTTGCTATCAAACGTTTGGCAAATATCACAGGATTGCCTAACTATTTCACGGAACAAACAATTGTCCATCTGACAATTCACCATAATCAAGGTATACCATTATGCCCACAAAAATACGTTCTCAATGTTGCAGATCAATTTATTTATCCAGATAAGTTTGCTAGTAAAGAAATTGCTTTACGGCATTATGTCAGTGATGTGAGGCACAAGTTTTGGATGAATGCTAGGGCTTAGGGGATAGAGTACTCAATTGATATAAAAAACGGTGTAAATCAATTAGTAAGCTATTCACAAGAGCATGACTATATTGTCAAATTTATTTTCTAAAAATCAGGATTTTAGCTACAAATAAGTAGAATCTTTATGAGTTATACATTGGTTGATACAAAAATGATTTATCACTGCTCCCGTGCTGATATTAAGGGCGGTGGTGGTATTGAAACTTATTTAGCATCTTTAGTAAATTCTCAAATTCCTGGAGTAAGCGATCGCACTATCTCTTGTCTAAAAAATATAGACCAAAAACAGGCTCAATTACTGCATATTCATGACCCAGATATGCTGGTTCATCTGCGGGAGGAATGCCCAGCCATTTTGACTTTGCACAATCATTGTAATTACTGTCCTAGTGGTACTAAATATTTAGCGAATCGCGGGAAAGTTTGCGATCGCGTGATGAATCCCCTGGGTTGTATTTTAGGACATTTAGTAGATGGTTGTGGTAGCCGCCGACCCCAAAAAATTATGCAGAATTGGCGACAGGCTTCCCAACCTCTAGAAATCTTGAAAAAGCTGAAGATTCCAGTAATTGCTAATAGTGATTATGTGCGTCAGCAAATCATTAGTAGTGGTTTAGCACCTGAGCGTGTTGTAACTCTGCGTTTTGGTGTGCAACCGCCTAAAAGTACTCCTGAGCCTTTAAGTTTAGACATTCATCAACATCAGCGCATCTTATTTGCTGGTCGGATAGTTCCCGATAAAGGTGTGGAATGGCTAATTAAAGCGATGGTAAAAACCGACAGCCGGATTCATCTTGATATTGCTGGCGATGGGTGGAGTAAACCCAGCATGGAAAAACTAGTGCGTGATTTAGGGTTAAGCGATCGCATTACGTGGCATGGTTGGTGTAATGGCGAAAAACTAGAAGCACTTTATCAACAATGCTTGGCTGTAGTCTTTCCTAGCTTGTGGCCAGAACCTGCTGGTTTGGTAACTCTCGAAGCTTATGGTCGCTATCGACCGATTATAGCTAGTGCCGTCGGTGGTATTCCCGAACATGTACGAGATGGTGAAACAGGTGTTTTGGTTCCACCTAATAATATCCAACGGTTAGCTGCTGCTATTAACGAACTAGCAAGTAATTATGATAAAAGCCGCCTCATGGGTGAAATCGGTCACGCTTGGTATCAGCAAGAATTTACGATGGATATCCATGTGCAACGATTGGCAGAAATTTACGCCAAAACTATTGCTGAATTTGAGGCGAGAAATCCTGATCCCATTGCTTTAAATTTTTGTCCAATTTAAGGAGTGGGGAGTAGGGGGTAGGGAGTAGGGGAAATTCTCAGTCTAAAATCAACAATTGTCTTATGTCATTAACTATTACATCACCAGCACCACTAGTCAGCGTCATTATTCCTACATATAATCGGCCAGAGTATTTGCAGCAGGCGATCGCTAGTGCTGTGAAACAAACTTATCAAAATATCGAAATCATTGTTTCTGATAACTGTAGTCCAGAAAATCCCCAAGCCCTTGTAGAATCTTTTCAAGATCCACGCATCAAATTTTGGCGACATCCGGAAAATATCGGCATGATTGCCAATCAAATGAATGCCTTTAAAATGGCAAAGGGTAAATATGTGGCTAGCCTCCACGATGATGATATGTGGAATGAGGATTTTTTAGCGAAACTTGTCCCACCATTAGAGGCTAATTCTGATTTAATTTTAGCTTTTTGTGACCAATATATTATTGATGCCCAAGGTCAGATTAAAGTTGCTGGGACTGAGGCTAATACACGGGGTTATAAGCGCGATAAACTAGCACCGGGGATTCATCAAAATTTCTCCAAAATTGGGTTAATCGATAAAAGTATAGCCACTGCCGCAGCTTGTTTAATTCGTAATCATGTAATTGATTGGGATAGCATTCCTTCAGAAATTGGCGGTATGTGGGATTTATATTTAACTTATCTTTGCTGTATATCTGGACTTGGTGCTTACTATTGTCCAGAAAGACTGACACGATATCGCGCCCATGAGCAAACAGACACTATGCTCAGTGGTAGTCGTAATGTCCAGGCAAAAATTCGCAAAGCTAAAAGTGAAATGTTCTGTTACCAAATCATGATGCAAGATGCACGGTTACAGAATTTTCAAACACATTTTTATAAAAAATGGTTAGAGTCTCAAACAACTTTAGGTATAGGTTTACTACGAAATAAAGAAACTATTGAAGCCCGTGCTTATTTGTGGAAATCTCTCGGTCAACAAAAAGCTAATATGCGAACATTAGTAGCTTTAACTCTTAGCTTTACTCCACAAATATTAGCTAATTCGTTACTTGGGATAGCTAAGTAAATTACTTAAATATAATCACGAATTATAGAAGGAGGTGATACGTGAAACTTTGCATTGTTACTCATACATTAAAAAAAGGTGATGGTCAAGGAAGAGTAAATTACGAAGTCGCCCAAGAAGCCATTCGTCGTGGTCATCAACTCACATTAGTGGCTAGTGAAATAGCACCAGAATTACAAGATGTTGTCACTTGGATACCGATTCAAGTAGAAAATTATCCTACTGAATTTATCCGCAATTTAATCTTTGCTCAAAAAAGCGCTCATTGGTTAAATCAACATCGTGCAAATTTCGATTTAATTAAAGTCAACGGCGCTATTACTAAAGTTGCGGCTGATGTCAATGCTGTACATTTTGTTCATAGTTCTTGGCTGCGATCGCCTGTGCATATTTCCCGCATTCGCCGCGATTTGTACGGGTTTTATCAGTGGTTATATACGGCTTTTAATGCCCGTTGGGAAAAACAAGCTTTTCAAAAGGCCAAAGTCGTTGTAGCCGTCTCGGAAAAGGTAGCCCAAGAACTAGTTAACATCGGCGTACCACGTTCGCAGATTCGGGTAATTGTCAATGGCGTTGACTTGCAAGAATTTACTCCTGGTGTAGGCGATCGCCAAAAATTAGGTCTACCTACAGATGTAAATTTGGCCTTATTTGCCGGAGATATTCGCACACCCAGGAAGAACTTAGATACAGTACTGCACGCCTTGGTGAAAGTTCCCGACTTACATTTAGCAGTGGTGGGGAATCCAGAAGGTAGCCCCTTTCCTGAGTTAGCAGCTTCTCTAGGGTTAAATGAACGGGTGCATTTTATGGGATATCGCCGGGATATTCCCGAAATTATGCGTTCAGCAGACTTATTTGTCTTTCCTTCCCGTTACGAAGCTTGCACCTTGGTATTACTAGAAGCCCTTTCTTCAGGACTACCTGTAATTACAGCCACAGCTACCGGCGGTGCAGAATTGGTGACTCCCGAATGTGGGATCGTTTTGTCAAATTCAGACGACACCGAGGCTTTAGCAAATGCAATGTTGTCTTTAACAAGCGATAGTACTAGGTTGCAACAAATGGGACAAGCCGCCCGCATAGTTGCAGAACAATATAGCTGGACGACTATGGCACAAACTTATATGGATCTATTTGAGGAGTTAATTCATCATGAGGAACACAGTTCTCATCCCGACTTATCGCCGTCCTCAAGATCTATCACGCTGCCTTTTGGCACTGCAAGCACAAACTAAACCTGTTCATCAAGTGATTGTGGTGGTGCGGGACACAGATGCAGAAACTTGGCAATTTCTCGCAGAATTTCCAGAACATAACTTGCCATTGCACACTGTAACTGTGACACAGCCAGGAGTTGTCGCCGCCCTCAACGCCGGACTTACCGCAGTTACCGGAGATATTCTTTCCGTTACTGATGACGATGCTGCACCGCATCCTGATTGGTTAGAGAGAATTACCGCTCACTTGGTAGCAGATAGTTGCATTGGTGGTGTCGGTGGACGTGATTGGATATATCACGGCGACAAACTAGAAGCCGATTCCCAAGCAGTTGTTGGTAAGTTGCAATGGTTTGGACGCGTCATTGGTAATCATCATCTGGGAGTAGGTGAAACCCGTGAAGTAGATGTCCTCAAAGGCGTGAACATGAGTTTTCGTACCCAAGCCATTGGGCAATTACGCTTTGATGAACGGATGCGAGGTACAGGCGCACAGGTACACTTTGAAATGGCATTTACTTTAGCCATCAAGCGGGCTGGCTGGAAGATTATTTATGATCCGCAAGTGGCAGTAGATCACTATCCGGCGCAACGTTTTGATGAAGATCAGCGCAATAATTTTAATGAAATTGCCTTAATTAATTTAGTTCATAACGAAACCTTAGTTTTACTAGAACATTTGCCACCTCTACGCCGTGCCGTTTTTTGGTTTTGGGCCTTATTAGTAGGGACACAAGATAGTTTGGGTTTAGTGCAATGGCTGAGACTTTTACCCAGTCAAGGGCAACTAGCAGGACAAAAGTTACTAGCCTCTTGGCGGGGACGCTGGCAAGCACATCGGCAATTCGTAATCTCATATCCGGTTAATCAAACTGAATAAAAATATTTGCTCGTAGTCAGGACTTTAGTCCTGCCTTTAGGGACTTTAGTCCCTACTACAAACTGTAATTCCCAATCCAAAATTCAAATTGGTAAATGCACAGTGATTTCTCAAGAAATACATTTTAATAGTTTTTTAGAAGCACACTTTTCGCCGCAAGAGCGATCGCTACAAGGTTGGCTAGCAATTGTAGGGTTTGTGCTGCTGACAATTACTTGTTATTTTGCCGGTGCCGCGGGTCAATTAAGGTTAATTTATCCGGTGACAGCTTTGGTGGTAGCTGTGTTTTTATACTTGCGCCATCCAATTTTGTATATCGGCTTTACTTGGTGGATGTGGTTTCTTTCACCTTTAGTTACCCGTTTAGTTGACTATCGCGTTGGTTGGGACCCCACCCGGCAAATGCTCATCGCCCCTTATTTAGTAGTATTTGTCACTATAGCCACATTTTTACGGCATTGTCCCCGGTCGGCTCGTCAAGGGGGTTTACCGTTTATTTTGGCTTTTATCGGGGTGTTTTATGGCTTTTTAGTGGGTCTAATTTATCACGCACCTGTCCCTGTGGCCCGTGGTTTATTAGATTGGCTAAGTCCCATTATCTTTGCTTTCCACTTATTTATGAACTGGCGAGACTATCCCACCTATCGCCAAAATATTCAACGGGTATTCCTGTGGACAGTATTGGTGATCGGCACCTACGGTATATATCAATTTGTGGTAGCACCAGAGTGGGATAGGTACTGGTTAATCGAGTCAAAACTATTTACTAGTTCCGGCGACCCTGTACCTTTTGGAATGCGGGTATGGAGTACTCTGCACTCTGTTGGGCCTTTTGGTGCAGTGATGCAGACTGGTTTATTACTATTATTTACTAGTTCTGGGCCTTTAATCTTTCCTGCCTCAGCAGTTGGTTATGTGTCGTTTTTGTTGGCACAAGCACGAACTAACTGGATTGGCTGGCTTTTAGGGGTCATTATGATTATGGGTTCAGTTAAAGCCAAGATTCAAATGCGCTTGCTGGCCATAATTGTCGTCATGGCAATATGTGTAATTCCCTTAGTCACCATCGAGCCGATTTCCGATGTGGTGTCAGATCGTTTAGAAAGTTTTTCTAACTTAGAAAAAGATACTAGCTTTAAAGATAGATCAGATAGCTATGACAGAAACCTCAGCCTCGCCCTTTCTAATGGACTAGGTAACGGTTTAGGCAATATTTGGAAAGTCAACGAAAAAACTGGACAAATCGAAGTTTTTGTGCTAGATAGTGGCATTTTAGATATGTTTTTCACCCTAGGTTGGTTTGGCGCCATCTTTTATCTGGGTGGATTAATCATGATTATTTTCAGTGTTATCCAATATCGTGAAGCGCATTTTGATAGTTTTGTCAGTACTGCGCGCGCCATTGGCATTAGTTCTTGCGCCCAGCTAGTTATCGGTAGCGGGATGCTGAGTGTAGCCGGCATGATTCTTTGGGGATTCTTAGCGATGGCTATGGCAGCACATAAATATTATCAACATCAAGCTAGAAATTACGACATTTCGACATTTAAATAAAGGTGGAAATTATGAAAGTTATAGTTGTCATGCCCTTAGCCGAACAAAGAGGCGGCGGTGAAATGATGCTGTGGGATTTGATGCATCAGGGACGTAACGCAGGTGTGGAATGGTTGGTGGTTTTTTTAGAAGATGGCCCAATGGTGGAACAGGTAAGGGCCTTGGGAATTAAGATCCGCGTATTAGAAAGTGGTAGATTGCGCCAAGTCCACCGTTTGATAGCTACGGTTTTTCAAATAGCTGCGATCGCTAAAAATGAAAGTGTAGATGCGATCGTTAATTGGATGTGGATTACCCATATATATGGGGGACTTGCAGCCATAATTGCCGGGTTACCTGCTGTGTGGTACCAACTCGAAGTACCTTATGACAAGCCTAAGTTAGTCCGGTTAGCAACAGCAATCCCAGCCCGTGCAGTCATTACCCTTTCCCAAGATGGTAAGCAAGCACAAGCAGAGATTTGGCCCCACAGACCCACACCTTTGGTTTATCCTGGTGTCGCCCTAGATAGATTTGAACCGGCTAATCTGCCTTCTCCCATAGAAGTACGGCAGAAATTGGGCTTACCACTACACGGGCCATTAATTGGCATTGTCGGACGATTGCAACGATGGAAAGGAATGCATGTCCTTATAGACGCCATGCCCAAAGTATTGCAAAAATATCCTGATGCCCATTGTGTGATTGTTGGCGGCAAACACGATTTAGAACCAGATTATGAGGAATTTGTCAACAACAAAATAGCCAATCTAGGGTTGCAAGAACAAGTAATTATGGCTGGGTTACAGCGTAATATCCCTGAGTGGGTACAAGCAATGGATGTCTTTGTTCATGCTTCCGATAAAGAACCCTTTGGTATTGTGATTATTGAAGCGATGGCATTAGGGAAACCAGTGATAGCTGGTAATGTAGGCGGCCCCACAGAGATTATTACAGACGGGATGAATGGGCTACTTACACCTTACGGCGATCCAGATGCACTTGCGATCGCAATTCTCCGCTATCTGGACGAGCAAGAATTTGCCCAACGTGCGGGAGTTGCAGCACGCCAACGCGCCCTCGATTTCTCGACACAGCGTTATGCCGAAAATTTTATCAATACAATTCGCTCTGTAATGCCAAATGTTTCCTCCGTAAAAAGTTAATAAAAGGTTTGTAGTGAGTTAGCGCGGTCTTGGGGGTTTCCCCCATGAGCGACTAACGAACCCGTAGGGTGAGGACTTTAGTCCTCAAAAAATACTTTCAAACACAAACATGAGGTATAGCGTCTTCCCGCAGAGTAAAGACTGAATTTGTTTAGCCGTTCCAGTAGTTCGGGCTTAGTACAACATAAGACATATTAAATATTTTTAATCCCTGATTATTTAGTTGTGATTTAACGAGAGTTATTTAGCCAAAACCTGCTTTAACTCTTCATTAAACTAATAACAAATAGCCAGGGATATTTAATTAAACGTGAGTTCGATGAACCTCTCTCCAACCCCTTTCCGACGCGGAAAGGGGCTTAAATATCCTAAAACGCCACTTGCTACAACGCGGGGAAGCTTTCAGGGGAGAGGAATGGAAGCGGGGGTTTTAAGCGCGGTGGGACAACAAACCCTACGAATAATTTATTTTCCTTCATATAAATTGAATTTTATCAGGACTTACGTAATCAACCACGTATTTCCGTCATTGCGACCGTAGGGAAGCAATCTCACCAAGTTATTTACGAGAAATAAAAAATGCCCACAGGCGGGGCATTAAGTAGGCTTTCTGTCACTTTTATTGGCTACAATCATGTTGTATCATGATGTTTTTATTTTTCTCTATTCCCAATTAGAAATCAAGTCTAAAAAATTACGTCTTTAGACATAAACTAGGGAATTATATCTTTTTCATTTGTATATTTAAATAATAATTTTTACCTTGGGTATAGTTTTATATATGTGGATTAGTGATTGCTATTAAATAATTGCCTGCTAGCATATTTGTGGCATGATAATGCATAATTTATTTTGGACTAAATTTACAGATTTATGTCCACTACAATTTTGATTTTTCCAAAATTTTATATTACAAATAGAAGTGTGGTCAGGTTAGAAACCCCAGGGATTCCCAGTCCTGGGGTTTTACTTTTCGTTTTGATAATATCTGGATGATAATTTTAGCGTTAAAATATAATGTTTTATGCAGTATTAATTCAGCAGTATACTTCAGACATTATATTGAGCATGGGTGGCAAAATCTACAATATTAATAATTCAACTGTTGTGTATATAACTTGATTAATACCAAATTAACTTTCTTTATAGAAAAATCAATAAAAAATCTTACTGCAAAAACAAAAATATTGAAATTAACCGCAAGACAGATGAAATAGCTTCAGCAATTATCTTATATTTTACATATAAAACAAAGAGCTTTACGGCTTAAGTGCATCTGCTATAATGAAAACCCCAAGTTAACACAGGGTAAAAATTAAATTCTTTACTCTGTGTCTATTTAAGATTATGTATTTTGAAATTATAGTGTTGTTTGAGTTATTTATTAGCACTCACAAATAATAAATCGCTAGATATCAAAAGATTTTGCTTAAGCAGAACGACTTGAAAAAACCAAACTATGTGAAGTAATGTAAAAAAAATTGCATTTGTTTCGTAGTAAGGACTTCAGTCCTTATTAGAGGACTAAAGTCCTCACTACAAACCTTTAATTATTTACACCATTCTACTTATAAGGCTTGATAACCCCGACCAAAAAAACCGGGGTTATGTGCTTTTACGAAGGATTAAGGATGAAAATTACTACTTACCAGCAGGTGTTCACCCTAAAACGGGATGTAGTTAATGCAAATACTTAAACTTCAGCACCGGGTTTCGGTTCAGCACCCATTGGTGAAACATAATCACGGAAAAGATTAATCTGTTTCTCAAAAGGTAGTGCCTTAATTTTGTTCAGCAGTGTTTCCGATGAAGATGAAAGCTTGTAACCAGGAGGCATAGGAATAATTCTCGAATTTTCCATACCTTGCGCTAAACGATACCAAAATAATAGCTTTGTGGTATCACTTAAAGAGCCATATTCACGGATAAGTTGATTATCTACTTTGTTGATGATGTCGCGCTGAAGTTGCAATTGTTCTTCATGGCTTAATTCTTGAACTTGATTGAATAAACCTTCGGCAATTTCGGGTGAAACAGTGCTAGCACCAGGGGCTGCTGGTGTAATGGAATCACCCATTTCTTCATAAATGAACCAAAATAAAGCCAACTGTTGATCTACATCTAAGTTTTGCCAAGATTCAACACATTCACGAATATTGGGATCGCTGGTTTGGGTATATGTCATAACAAATGTTCTTGTGATTAATTGAGTGTTATGAATAACCGTAACAAAAAGCTATTTCCTACTTAACCCTACTGAAGACAGATGTATCTAAATCAAAGAGTAGAACAATTATAAAAAGAACCCAGTTGAGGCTGGATGCTTTGTATATCAGGATTACAAGTATTGAAAATGGACAAAATACTCAAATCCAAAAGTAAGAATCATGCTTGGCAACCTGAAACAGCCCACTAATAGATGATGAAATTTACAGGAGGTATTCCTTTGGTTAGACGTTTAGATGGTAAAGTGGCGATTGTGACTGGTGCTGGTGCTGGAATTGGCGAGGCGATCGCTCATAAATTTGCCAAAGAAGGTGCATCAGTAATTGTTAATGGATTAGCTGATGATCCCATTGAGGATGTTGTAAAGTCCATTAGACATTATGGTGGTAATGCAGTGGTCTATGCAGGTGATGTTGCTCAAGAATCTCATGCTCAAAACTGCGTGCAAACTGCTATTAATACCTACGGTAAACTAGATATTCTCATTAACAATGCTGGAGTGTTTCTCGCCGCTGCGGAAACTCAAGATTATCCCATCGATGTCTTTGACGAGACTATCCGCATGAACATGCGTTCGGCATTTTTAATGACCAAATATGTATTACCACATTTGCAAAAAACCCGTGGGAATATCGTCAGCGCAGGTTCTGAGGCTGGTATGAACGGATTAGCCTTTAATACAACTTATGGTGGGACTAAAGCCTGGATGCATTCATTTATGTTGGGTGTAGCAGTCGAACAAGCTAAATATGGTATTCGTGCTAATTGTGTGTGTCCTGGTGCAATTGATACTGCTTGGACGCATAAGACAACTGGCCCGATGGATTCCCAAATGGAAAAATCATTGATTCAAGGTACACCTCTAGCACGTCGTGGCACACCAGAAGAAATGGCAAATGTCTACGCCTTTATTGCTTCTGATGAAGCCAGTTATGTCACAGGTGCATTGTGGCTGGCTGATGGTGGGGTGACTGTCGCCAAAGGTGCTGTTGGTTCGGAAACTCCTTTGTGGATGCGCTTTGCACCCCAGGGGGAATTACGTCTTGATCATTCTAGGGAAGGGTTAGAAAATAAACAGACTCAGACTATTAAATAAACCCGTAATTCCAGAAGCATCTCAAGGGCTGTAATTGAACTCAGAAGATGGCAAAAAATCGCCAAGACCAAAAGTAAGAGTATTTAAAAGGGTGTTTGCTTCAGTTCTGTTGGGATGCTTCTTTACTTATATGTTCATAGCTACTCCTAGAGGTGAGTTTGTTCATGACTGAGATTTCTAGGGGTTTTTATGTTTGAGTTGATGAAGTTGAATTTTGATAATTCATCAGGTATTTGAGCAATAGTGCCGTTTCCCAAAATCTCTGCTATACATGGATAGTTTGTCAAGATATTTTATCGAAATGTCTCTATATTAAATTTGTTGCCTGCAATGGGAAATTTTGTATAAAAAGCTCCCACCAAGGCGCAATCTGAAGTCAGCTATTTACGTAATTGGATAATGTATTTACAGAAGAAATTATACTTAATATCAATAAATGTCGATTTTTAATTCTTAATCTTTTTTACATAAGTATCCGGTTCATAATTGTGTAAGCCGGTAGTAAAAAATAGTTTAGTAGTAAATGCCAAATCTTTGATCAACACTTTGCATGAATATCTGCTGATCTCATGTATTTATGTTATAAAACTCACAGAAATTGATGCCAAGTGGAAAAATGCTTTATGGAACCAGAAAAACTGGAATGTTTTAAAGAGTACGGGGAATTTATTCTCCAAAAAATAGATTCAGTCCCGCAATATCCCTCTAAACAAGAAGATTGGATACCTGTCAGCTTGGATGACTGTCTTGTGCGTCTCCGCGAAGCTGCTGAGAAAACGGTAGAACTTGCCACATCGCCTGTGAAAATTGGGGTGATGGGTGAATTTAGTAGCGGCAAGACCTTGCTTTTAGGTAGTTTAATGGGGTATGCAGATGCTTTGCCCATTAGTGAAAATCCCACCACAGGCAATGTCACGGCTATTCATCTTGTACCCCAAGAAAGCTTTTTAACTACTCAAATTGGTAATTTTACTATAGAGTACCTTTCCCATGAAGGTGTCAATGAGTGTTTACGTTTTATGTTGGCAGAAGCCAATCAGAGGGCTAAAGCCGCGGGGCTGACCCTGATTTCTCCATCAAAGTTAAACAGTGGCAGAGATATTGTCAATTGGTGCGAGGATGCGTGGAACACCAGTAAGAATCTAGAGTTACGTTATTTACTACGGGAATTGGTATTGTTTGTACGTGCTTATCAATCCTATGGGCAAGCGATGTGCAATGGACGCTATCAAATTGATGCCATCACTGCCCGTGAGGGGCTACAGCTAGCCGAACAGCCAATGGCTATCCAAACTCTCAATTTTGAGGATTTACCACCTGTTCATATTAAATTACCGAGTCCACCCCAGAGATTACCTACCAAATTATTGCAAAACAGCTTCCCATTAATTCGCCGTGTGGATATTGAGGTGAAAATAGCACGGGAAATTTGGGATTTTACAGGTGCTTCGGAATTTATCTTGTTGGATTTTCCCGGCTTAGGGGCGGCTAATTCCGGTGCTAGGGATACCTTTTTATCACTGCGGGAATTGGCAGAAGTACAGACAATTTTAGTCTTGCTGAATGGGAAAACCCCCGGAAGCGATCGCGCCAATAAAATTTTCACCATGATGCAGCAGCAACGCCCAGGACAAGACCTCAAGGATTTGATTCTGGTGGCTGTGGGTCGTTTTGACCAACTACCTTTAGATAGTGAAGGTGGTGAACGAGAACTTGATCAACTGATAGCCGATCCTCATCCTTTAACAGAAAAAGATGTCTTATCCAGGTTAAAAGTTCTGCAAACCACCATTGACGCCGCTAGTGCATTCACCAGCCAACCAGACCGCATTGTTTTATCATCGCCACTGTTAGGACTAGCTGAGTTAGCTAAACGTTCTAGTAGCGTCAAAGCAGGTTCACCAGAATTTTTGGCGAATTTGGACTATCCTGATTATCTAGAACGGTCTAAGCGGTTGCAACGAAAATGGCAACTATTAAGTGAACGGCTATTAGAATCTGATCCTCGGAGTCGTTTAGGCAGACAACTAGGTTACTTTGCCCAAGATGGGGGTATCGCTAAACTCCGAGAATTAATTCAAAATCACGTCGCCACTCACGGATTAAAACAACTTTATCAAGATACTTGTAGGGCTGCCGATAATTTACGTCAGCAGCAAGATTACCTCAAAAATATTATTGAAGAAATTCATCAACAAGGCATACCCACAACAGATACCCCAGATTTAATTGAGTTGCGTGCTGCCATTGAAAATTTAGATAAAACTTATCGCAATTTCCAAAAAGATTTAGGTAAAGAACCACTCAAAGACCGTCGGGGAGAGGTAGTTAGTGATGTAGTTAAAGATGAACTGACATTTAAAATTCTCAATTGGAATGAGTGGACTTTGCTGTTTAATAAAGCCAATAATGGGATGATTTCTTTATCGGAATCTAAAGGTGCGGCAGGCAAATTATTTAACCGAGGTAATCGAGTTAATAGCGCCTTACCAACAAAGAGTGATGACTTTTATCCGTCCTTTGAAAAAACAGTTAAAGAACTAGAAAACTTTGCCCGCGATCGCATCCACCAAGCAGTGGCAGATTTATTAAATAAGTTATCAAATCACATAGCCCCAGAACGTGATTATTTACAAGAACTTCTGCAACCAGAAATGGAACCAGAAATTGAAAGCAAATTTGGTGTAGAATCAGCCGATATATTTTATCAATTGCTCCTGGGATGTGATCCTATCCAATGGCAAGAAGCAATTATTTCGGAAATTAATAGTCAAGAAAAAACAATTTCACCAGAGATAATGTTTCCCTTAGCGCGACAAGACGAAAAACATAATATTGGTCAAATCTTTGATTGGGCCCCAGAAAAAAGTCAAGACTTCCCAAGAACCGCCAATCATCAACTTTTCGTATTGCGACTCAGAGATGAAATCATCGCTAGTGCCAGTTTACATTTAGTACAATACGTCAGTGAAATCAATCAGCAAGTAAACGCCGAACTCGAAGGGATTTTAGATCAAATTATTCCCACACTACAAAATTTGTCTAAAAAAGAAGAATTACTCAGACATATTGCTGCTAGCGATTCTCCAGGTAAAGTTGCTATTCCCACCTGGTTGCAGATTCTTTCGGCAATTTCTACTATGTCTTATTCAGAGGTGGAGAGGAGTTAGAAGAGAACTTAGTACATCTGCATAAACAACCTCATATTTTTTTCTTTGTACCTTTGCGCCTTTGCGCCTTTGCGTGTTAGCGCAGCGGGGCGTAAGCCCAATAAATTCAGATTTTCAATCATCAACGCCAATAAATTTTAATAAACCACTTTCCCAACCAAGGAAAAAACAATGCCTGTAGAAATTCGACTCCCGCCCAACTTCCAGATACGTATTAACGAAAGTGAATATTTAGAACTACCCACTATTCAACTTATCGCCGCTGGTGATAATGTGCCTCACATAGCCAGAATTAATTGCATTGTCACTGGTACACCCGATGACTTAGCAATGCAAATAAAAAAAGCATATAAACCATTTGATTCAGTAACTCCAAAAATTTCGCAAATTGGGCAATTAGAACAATATCCTTGTAAATTAGAAACCCCTTTAACAGAACCAATTAATTGTACTCTAGAAGTAACCGTTGAGTATTTTGATTCTGATCCTTTAGGCGATCCACTGCTATCTGAACCTCGGCAAAGCGAAGCTTCCTGTTATTTGTGGTCACCTCTAGTTTATGATGAAAAAATTATCGATGTAGATGCTGTTAGCGCCGATTTTCAACTCAGTAATTATGTTTTGCAACAAGCAATTAAAAAACAGCAAAAACGATTTCCTGGATGGTTTGCTTTAGATTTTGGGACATCCAATTCTACAGTGACATTGTTTGACCCCATTGAAGTGCCAATTGCCGAAATTTTACCAAAAGAACAAGAAATTCGATTGCGCGATCGCCTGTCACAATGGTTGAGTTCTCCTGTTGATGAAGCATTACCTGATGTCAATCCCTATGAATGGGAAAAGTTTATTGCTGATATTAGTAAAAACTTGGAAGTTGAACCGAGTCGCTTGTGTGAAATTTTTGCGGGTGACCAAAAGGCAGGATTTTTGGAAGTCATTCGCCAAATCGAATTATGTTTAGGAAATAGCGATAAATTCCGCCGGGCGGTTAGTAAAAAACTTTATCAGATATATCATGAAGTTTTCCGTGTCCCTACCTTAGAATCGCAAAATTTAATTCCTGTAGTCTTAGATATTGACCGCCGGGATACAGAAATTCCCAGTGAGTTGGAAGTGGCTAGCTTACCCGATTTACGCTTACGCATGGGAAGAGAAGCTAGAGATAACAGAAAAAAAGCGATCGCCCAAGGTACAAGTAGTTCATTAAAGGAAATTATCAGCAGATTCCACCACTCACCTAAGCGTTATTTTGGGCAGGAAAGGTCTTTTCCGGTAATGATAGATGGTGAGGAAGAGTCAATTCATGTTAGTGAACTGATTCAAGCAGCCTGGGCCCATCTCATCGAGTTAACAGAAGACTACCGCCAACGCGCCAGACGCAAATTTTCTGAGGGCGAATTTCTCACAGCCGTGGTGACTTATCCCACCGTCGCCCCTCCTGTAGTGCGAAAGGAAGTGAGACAATTAGTTGAACAGTTGGGTATTGATGATGTCCAAACCGCCTACGATGAAGCTGTCTCGGTAGCTATCTTCTTTCTCTGGCGAGAATTTGGCGGTAATCTGAATATTGGCATTGAGTCATTTAAAACTCGTTGTCGCCAAGTAGGGAATAAATGGTCACAAAACGTTTTGGTTTTGGATATCGGCGGCGGAACTACTGACTTAGCGTTAATAGAATTAACTTTAGAAGATAAAACCCCATCTTTTGCAGAACATGAAGATAGAGGATTAGGTGGACGTTACTATAAACTCACCCCAAAACTATTAGGTTCATCGGGACATTTACAGTTGGGTGGTGAATTAATCACCCTGAGAATCTTCAGATTATTGAAAGTAGCGATCGCCGATTTTCTGCTCACAGCAGTAACTAACGGTGACCTCGATTGTGAAAAGTTAGAAGATTTAATTAGTGCTGAATTAAATGAACGTTTCCTCGAACAAGGAAAATTCAAAAACGGCAGCCTATTAAAATGTTTAGATAGAGAAAATCCCGAAGGTGACGCTGCTTATAAAGACGCCCTAGATACAGCCGAAAAAGTATTACCAACCCGCTGGCAACAAGCACCCCAAAGACTACAAACCTTTTATACATTGTGGGATTATGCCGAAGCTGCCAAACTGCAACTCGGACAAAAACCACCAGCAGATAATTCACTGTTAACCTTTACAGTTTCCGAACAACAGATTTTAGAATTACTGCATCAAAGTGTGATTAAATTCCAAGTTAGAGATCCAGATAGTATCAGTGTCACCTTAGATAGTCAGCAATTTGAACGTGCGGCATCTTCCGCCATTAAAGAAGGGATTGGCATTGCTAAAGGACTCATGGAAAGTCGCCTCAGCGCCCAAGATACAGATACTTGGAACACCCACAAAGTTGATTGGTTAATTCTTTCTGGTAAAACTTGTAATCTTGATTTAGTACAACGCCATATTTATCAAGAATTTAGTAACTCACCGTATTTCGTTTGGAATCCAGAACGTATTACCTTTGTTTTAGAATTTACCAAACTAGCCACCTCAGCCGGTGCTTGCTACGCCGAAAAACTGCGAAGACTCAGATTCGACCCCGAAGAATCCAAAGAATTACTCAGAAAAGGTGCAAATCAACTGGAAATAGACGTTAAAAACCTATTTTATTATTTGCCCTGCAACTTCAAACGCAAAACCCAAAGTAACGAACTCTTACCCATATTCAAAGCCGGACAAGAACTTTATCAAATCGCCCCCAGCGAAACAGCCGCCAAAGTGCGTACCGAATGGCAAGGGATACAATTAACCAACATAATTTACCGCCAAGATTACGAAGACGGAGACTTACGACTTTGGGGTAGCTTCGACGGCAAAAACCTGATGCAGAAACTAGGAATGCAAGAAGCCGAGTTTCTCAAAAAAATCAAAGTCCAATTTGAAATCGACCAAACCCTACAATTTAGCGTCCTGCTATGTCAAGGAACACCCCATTATTTAATTGACGTTCCCGGAATCGATGTCGGCGCAGCCTTAGCCGCAGCCTCGGAAACATCAGCGTTATTTGCCGATGGTAACTTGAAATGGAATATAGCCGTAGAAGGCCCCAAACAAAACTTAAATGATGGCGATATTGCCGTCAACGTCATTGAGTCAGCCACAGTTGATCAACCAAACGCCTATCACCTAGTCTTTGAAATCGACAAAGATAATAATCAATTGCTACGAGAATTTCATTATGTCCATGATGGCGCCGCCCATCCAGAATATGGTTTAGTTAGTAACTCCTTACCTCCCTTTCCCCATACCAGTCAGCACACCTTTTATATTTATCAAACAGATAGCACAACTAACACCAAAAAATGGATACGCATTGGCGCTTTAAGTAAACCCGATATCACCACAGATTATCCTTGCCAATATTGCGTCACCCTCGATAACCGAGGCATTTTGCGAATGCACGCCGGCGAAGTTCCCTACTGGACATCCACCAGTCAAGAATGTCTCAAACAAGAAGGATGCGTTTATCGCGCCGAACTAGAACTGCAACCAAATGAAGTCGATAAAGAACGCGATCCCTTTTGCGGCATACATTAAGACGGGAGTGGGGAGTAGGGAGTAGGGAGTGGGGAGTAGGGAGTGGGGGGAAGACTTTAAGTAGGACGGCGTAAATCATTAAAGTAGGACTTACGCACACTCTATGGATTCTTGGCGTTCTACAGCCCTTACGGGCATCGCTGCGCGCGGGCGTCTTGGCGGTTCCATAAATTAAGGTTTTTGGTGATTTTTGCGTAAGTCCTGTAAAGGTTTGTAGTGAGGACTTTAGTCCTCAAATAAGGGCTAAAGCCCTTACTACGAAATGAATTTTAATTATTTTACATTGCTTAATATAGTTTGATTTTTTTCACCGACTTACTTAGACTAGCTCCCTTATTTATCTTTCTCTACCTTTGCTCCTTTTGCGGTTAGTTAATTCTTAATCTTCATGCAGCATTTACACCAACTACTAGCAATAGAAAACTCAGAACTAGCCAAACTACTCAAATTTAGTCTACACGGACTAGAGGCTACCTTAAACCAGGCACGCACAGAATTACCACTAGATCCAGGGGCCGAAATATGCGCCGAACTACTGCAAGAAATTCATAACTTACTGCAACCAAAACCCGATGATATTCCCGAAACAATCACCCTACCTAGTGAACTAAAACTCATACATCTGCGCGATGCTTTTAATGCTGACACCGAACTCAAATTATATCTAGGAAACTCACCATTACAAAGCCAAACCGACGGCGAATTATGGAACGAAATTCACCGAAAATTGCTCCGCATACCAGAAAATTTGGCCATAACTTGGCGACAAAAAGCATTAGACTTAGCCCAAGAAATTGGGGCCACAGCAGATAATGTGCATTTAATTAAACTGCCTTTTAGTCGTGATGAAATTATCTACCCCGGATTAAATGGTACAGTCAAAGCCAAAGGCTTGTGCTTATCAGAAAAAGCCCTATTTAATTGTGGCATCGACCCCAATGCAGGCTCTCAAGAAGTGTACTTATTCGCTGGATTTGTCCACTTATTACGCAAACTGATAGACATAGACCCAGAATTACATCATGCCTTAAAAAGCGTCTTTAGCTTCGATGTGATCAACTTGCAATCCAAACCAGAACAGCGCACTCAATATATAGATACCTTAGGCGATCGCCTGCACCGCATCCAAAAAGTTGAGGAAAATCTTGACCCCTTATTAACCCTCAGGGCTGGCATTGACATAGATGAAGCCATACACTCATTAATATTTGTCCCCCCAGCCGAACGCTATTCTTGGTGGGGTAAGTTGCAACAAGAATCACGGCGCATCTTGAAAAAAATGGCACAAAAAGCCATTAGTGCAGGACATGACGTACGGATTCGTCAATTGTCAGGAATTTATGCCGATATCTGCCATTTATCCAAAGATGACCTCCAACTAGACTGCGGCGGTATTCCTGGGGAAGTTTTAACTTGTCTGCGGGTGTATACACGAATTAATCAACAAGAGTTTCCGGGAAGAGTCATATTTCGCTCATTAAAATAAGTAAATACATTTAAGTAATCAAAAATAATTTCTCAGTATACTGATCTGGCTGCAATTGTTTATATGACTTTATATAACACTTTTGCCATTTCCTCCCTAAAAGTTATTTGCTATGCCATGATGGGTGATGAGAGTTAGATCGGTTAACAGCATTTGTTTTTAGTATTGACAGCTTTTGCGTTTTTGGTATTTACAAATTTTTCTCCGAAATCTAAATCTCTACATATTTACAATTTCGGAGACAATCTATGTCAGTTTACGTAGGCAATCTTTCTTACGACGTTACAGAAGAGACACTTAATGCTGTGTTTGCAGAATATGGTTCTGTTAAGCGCGTTCAGCTACCTACCGACCGTGAAACAGGACGTTTACGCGGCTTTGGTTTCGTAGAAATGGGTACAGATGATGAAGAAACAGCTGCCATTGATGCCCTAAATGGTGCAGAGTGGATGGGTCGTGACCTTAAAGTCAATAAGGCTAAACCAAGAGAAGAAAGAGGTTCCTTTGGTGGTGGCGGTGGTGGTAACCGCGGTGGTGGATACGGTGGCTCACGCAACCGCTACTAAGCTTGATAAATTGAGCTGTTTGAGCTAATTTATTGATCTAGTAAATTCATTTTATTTTGCAGTGGCTCAGGCAAAAATGCTTGAGCCTTTTTGATATTTAGATTAATCAAAACTTACTTTTTTGGAGTTATCTATGACAGACTTATCCTTTCCTGTCGAACCTGCTGTCCTCATCACTATTATTTGTGAAACAGTACTCAAAGACCGGATTGTTAAATTATTAAAAACCTACGATGTCAGCGGTTATACCATTAGTCAAGTACAAGGTGAGGGAGGACATGGAAGACGCTTGTCAGATTTAGCTGGTTACAACACCAACATTGAAATTAAGATTATTGTTTCACTAGAATTATCTGATGCTATCTTTTTGTCAGTGAAAGAGGAGCAGGGGAATCACGCTTTAATTGCCTACCGCCACAATGTAGAAGCTTTCTTTTAATAGATAATTCTTGCTTGTTGGCACTAAAAATTAGCAGTATTTAGGGAAAAATCTGCTAAAAAGCTGATTAGCAAATTGAGGGTCGTTATGATAGTTTCATGACTTCAAGTTCGGACTCAAATTGATTCTCAAAAGTATCGCTCAGTTGCAAAACAAGGTGGGATTTTTGGTTCGCGCTCTAACGGTAAATAAATGTTCCGAAGACGCACTGGTACCCTGGCAAATTTTCATCTAAAATCTATTTATCCATTTGCAAATTTCTTGGGTTAACCATTTTTTTCTGTAAGAGTAATATGGTGAAAATCATAAAGACTATAAGTTTCTCGATCAATTTTATTTCTGATTTCGTTCAGATATTGATAAATAAGTAACTTGATATCATCTGAAAATTTTAATACATCTCCTACAAGAAAGTCTAATTTAATAATTAGGGAATGAACATTATATTTTAAACCAAGTATTTCCTGATACCATTGATAACCATATCTTTCATAGTAAGGTATTTCATTATGAAGATAAATATGTTTTTTATAGAGTCGCAGACGAGTACGTTTACAACAACTCCATAGTAAAAGTATCACAATCAACGCGATCGCAATAATTCTTGCCCTTGTAAATCCAGGCAAAATCTCGATTGGGAATTGCATTGTCAACCCTCCAATGATTCCCAAAGGTGCAGCACAAAAAATTATAATAATTTGTAAAAATCCTAAACCTTGAGCAGGAAAAATAATATCAAGATAATCAGCTTTTTGCTGCACAGTTATTTTGCTACCTTGGGGTTTACTAATTAGCTGGATTGGTGAATTAGTGGAAGTTTGTTTGGGGATAACTGGTCGCGGGGGAGGATTATCAAGCTTTTCCAGGGCTAATTGGGCAGTTTTGAATCTTTTAGTTTGACTAGGTTCACTCATCCATTCCAACCAATCAGCAAGGCTGGTAGCAATTTGACAATGGTTACGAAATTGAATCCGTAATTCCCGTTCAGGTAATTCACTCGGATGTAAACCCGTGACTAAAAAAATTATAGTTGCACCTAAACTGTACAAATCCGATGCGGGTGTAGTACGTCCACCAAATTGTTCTGGGGGCATATATCCATAAGTACCAACCACAGTGATGGTACTTCCTTCGGTAGCAGCGATATTTTGCACAGAACCAAAGTCTACCAGGAAAACATCTCCGACATGATGCGCTGAACGATTAGTAATGACGATATTACTGGGTTTAATATCACGATGAATAATTGGTGGGTCGCAACTGTGGAGATAAATTAAAATTGACAAGAGCGATCGCGCTAATTTTATCACTTCAGTTTCGCTAAATACTCGTCCTGCCCGTAACTGTATTTCTAAGGACTCTCCAGGTATATATTCTTGTACCAATGCAAATCCCTTTTCATCTTCTAGATCAAATTCAAATGAATCAAGATATTTGGGTATTTGCGGATGATTAAGTTGTTGTAGGGTTTGGGCTTCGCGTTCAAATAGCTTTAAATCTTGCCAATCAAAATCTAGCCCTAGATATAGAAGTTTAACTACAACTTGATTTTGTGTTTGGATATCTTCAGCTAAATAAGTTTTACGACTAGGTTTAGAGCCTAATTCTCTTAAAATTATATATTTTTGATTTAGTAAATTTTGCATCATTGTTTTTTAAAAAAGTTAGCTTTAATCTTGAGTATGATTGAAACAAGCCTGAATTTAACAGGTTTTATTTATTAGTGAGCAAGATGCTCAAATTACATTCACCACCATTTTTTTCTTGAAAGTCTACTATTGCTTTCTTGTTCGTACCAAAGTGCAAGACTTTTATTAATCTCACGCAAAGTCAAACCCCAAAAAATTGCTGGAAGTAGAGTAAATGGGGGACAAGGGGACAAGGGGATAGGGAGAAGAATTTAGGCTAATACCAAAATCTTTTGTTTTCATCACCCCATCACCCTTAATATAACTACTACAAAGCAGGCGTCACCAAAGTAAACACGGTAATCTCAGGTCTAGCAAATAACCGTATATGCATTCCCGTCATCCCCAAACCACGGTTAGTATACAACTGCATATCACCCACCTGATAACTTCCTAAATAATACTTTTTACCCCAAGGAGGCAAAATCGGCGGTTTCAAAATAGGTAAACGCACCTGGCCACCGTGAGAATGTCCTGATAATTGCAAATCAAACCGCCCAGTAGTCGCACTAGTCTTGGCAAAATCCGGTTCATGTGCCAATAATATCGCTGCACCTTGTTGAGGTAACTGCTTTAATACCAAATCTAAACGGGCTTTACCCATACCCACATCATCTACACCCGCAATGTTGAACAACGCTTGGCCGCGTTTCAAGGTGTAAACTTCATTACCAAGGTGGATTATCCCGTTTTGTTCCAGAACCTCGATAATTGCCTCTACGTTGTTTTCATGGTCATGATTACCTAATGTTGCTACAGTGGCATCTTTAGGGGTTAATCCACTCAAAGTAGAACCCAAAGAAAGAATTAACTGCGGCGAATGGCGAGTAATTAAATCACCTGTAATTGCTACCAAGTCTGGTGATTGCTGATTGACTAATCGCACAACACGCCGTAAACGCTGGGGATTCATCCATCTATCTCGGTGAATATCGCTAATTTGGACAATGCGATAACCGTTAAATTCCGCAGCCAAATGAGGTAAAGTTAATTGCAAAGAATTGATCTCAATCCAATTGGGTTCAATCAACTTGGCGTATAATAAAGTGCAACAGCCTAACAGCAAGCACCATCTGAAACATCGAAAAGCTAAACGACTGGCTTTTTTTAGCCACTTACGATTGATCAAGGCACAAACTCCTTCGACGTGACTGCCAGGTTCTCCGTTATGCTATTTCTTTAAATTTGGCAGTAAATCAGTATGGGGGCGGAAAAATTAAATAAAGAATTAAAGTCGCTAAAATAGAGAGACATGATATACTGTGTCTCTCACTCACCCTGGTTTTATGGGACTGCCAATTGTTGCTATTATCGGACGCCCGAATGTGGGCAAATCAACCCTGGTTAATCGCCTCGCCGGGGAACAAACGGCGATTGTCCACGATGAACCGGGTGTAACGCGCGATCGCACTTACATGCCAGCTTACTGGTGTGATCGGGAATTTCTCGTGGTCGATACAGGTGGCTTAGTATTTGACGACGATACCGAATTTTTGCCCCTGATTCGCCAACAAGCCTTAACGGCACTCAAAGAAGCCAGCGCTGCTATTTTTGTTGTCGATGGTCAAACAGGCCCCAATGCGGCTGATCAAGAAATTGCCACATGGTTACGCCAACAGTCTGTTCCCGTCTTACTGGCGGTGAATAAATGTGAATCTCCCGAACAAGGTGCAATTCAATCTTCTGAATTTTGGGTATTGGGATTAGGTGAACCTTTCCCCATCTCCGCCATTCATGGTAGTGGTACTGGGGAATTACTCGACGAGTTAATTAATCACATCCCCATCGTCACAGAAGTACCGGAAACTAACGAAATTAAAGTTGCCATTATCGGCCGCCCCAATGTTGGTAAATCCAGTCTATTAAATGCTTTCGTTGGCGAAGAGAGGGCAATTGTCAGCCCAATTTCTGGCACTACCCGTGATGCCATTGATACCGTTATAGAACGAAATGAGCAAATTTACCGCTTAATTGACACCGCCGGTATTCGTAGAAAGAAACAAATAGACTACGGTACAGAATTTTTTAGCATTAACCGTGCCTTCAAAGCTATTCGCCGTGCCGATGTGGTGTTATTGGTTATAGATGCCCTAGATGGCGTTACCGACCAAGACCAAAAATTAGCCGGGCGGATTATCGATGAAGGTCGAGCTTGTATTATCGTCGTCAATAAGTGGGATGCTGTCGAGAAAGACTCTTACACCATCTACGACTACGAAAAAACTTTAGAATCCCGGTTACACTTTACCGAATGGGCAGAAACTATCTTTGTCAGTGCCTCCACCGGTAAACGGGTAGAAAAGATTTTAGAATTGGTGAATCAAGCTGCTGAGTCACATAAACGCCGTGTCAGCACATCTGTAGTCAACGAAGTCCTCACAGACGCAGTGAGTTGGCATTCACCGCCAGCGTCGCGGGGTGGTCGTCAGGGCAAAATTTATTATGGTACTCAAGTAGGTATCCAACCACCAACCATCGCCTTATTTGTTAACGAAGCCAAACGCTTCAATGATAACTACCGCCGCTACATTGAAAGGCAATTCCGCCAACAATTAGGATTTAAAGGCACACCTATGCGTTTACTCTGGCGCAGTAAAAAAGTCAGAGATATGGAAGTTGGTAGTGTAAATAGAGCGACTCGCGTTAAATAAACAATAGTCATATACTGATGATGCAGATCCCCGACTTTTTCAAGAAGTTGGGGATTTTGGTATTTGGCACTCTTGAGAAATTTTCTTGTTTCCTATTCCCTTGTAATAATTACTACTTGCCAATATCTTCATTCCAAAGTTCAGGATTGGTTTCAATAAATTCACTCATCATTTGTTCGCATTCATCCAGATTTAGATCAATTACTTGCACTCCGTGGGATACCATAAATTCTTTAGCACCGGGAAAAGTTCTCGATTCTCCGGCGATGACTTTTTTAATGCCAAATTGCACTACTGCCCCAGCGCACAAATAGCACGGCATTAAGGTTGAATATAATGTTGTACCTCTATAGCTACCAACTCTCCCAGCATTGCGGAGACAATCTATTTCCGCATGGGTGACAGGATCATCGTCTTGTACACGCTTGTTGTGTCCTTTCCCGATGATTTTGCCATCCTTGACAAGAATAGAACCGATGGGAATGCCACCTTCTTTTCTACCTTGTTTTGCTTGGGCGATCGCAGCTTTCATAAATTCATCCATTTGTTAATTCTCCTAATAGTGGCTTTTACCTTCTTATCTTTAACCCGAACTCAGGTTATACTAAAAAGCCTAGCTTGTCATCTGACAATCATATTTGTTATTTATACTGACTCAGCAAATTGCCTGAGAAAATATTACTTGAAATCAGCCATGCAAAGCAGATCTCGACAAGAACTACAAGAGTTAGTACGAGAACAGTTGCAAGTACTACTAGAACAGGAAAACTTTCAAGGTGCTAAAGCTTTGTTAGTTCCTGTCAAGTTTGCGGATATTGCCGAAGCAATTGAAGGTTTGCCAGAGGCTATGCAAGCGATCGCTTTTCGGTTGCTGTCTAAAGAAGAAGCAATTGAAGTCTTTGAATACCTCAATCCAAGTGTGCAACAGACACTACTTGAAGATTTTAAGCGTCAGGATGTGCAAGATATCGTTGATCGCATGTCACCTGATGATCGCGCTCGCCTGTTTGATGAACTACCCGCCAAAGTTGTCCGGCGACTATTACAACAACTCAGTCCTGCGGAACGGGATGCAACTGCCCTGCTTTTAGGCTACACACCTAATACGGCTGGGCGAATTATGACTCCTGAGTATTTGTCGCTCAAAGAAAATGTCACGGTAGCACAAGCACTAGAACAGATTCGTTCTCTGGCTAACTTGAGAGAAACTATCTACTATATGTATGTTACTGATGATGCTAGTCGCTTAACTGGAATTTTATCGCTCCGCGATTTAATTGTGGCTCAACCAAACCAAACTATTGGTAGCATCATGACCTGTGAAGTGGTATTTGTGAATACTGGTACTGACCAAGAAGAAGTTGCTCGGACAATTCAGCACTACGATTTTGTGGCAATTCCTGTGGTAGATACAGAACAACGTCTAGTGGGCATTGTCACAGTGGATGATGTCCTTGATATTTTAGAGCAAGAAACCACTGAAGACATCTATACTTTGGGTGGGCTTGAATCTGGTGGAGATAATTATTTTCAAACTAACTTATTTACCGTTGCCCGTAAGCGTGTCGTGTGGTTGCTGATTTTATTGGTTACTAATAGTGCTACGGCTGCGGTGATTACTAATCAAGAGGATATTTTAGAAAAAGTAGTTGCTTTAACTGCCTTTATACCTTTGTTGATTGATACAGGCGGAAATGTGGGAGCGCAGTCTTCAACCGTCGTGGTTAGAGGCTTAAATACAGAAGAAGTCCGCCCTAAAGAGGCTTTAAGCATCGTGAAACGAGAAGCGATCGCAGGCATCTTGTTAGGAACAATGTTAGGTATTGTAGTAGTTGTGTGGGCATTCTTCTTACAAGGAAATTGGTTAGTGGCGATCGCTGTTGGTATTAGTCTTTTTTCTATATGCATCTTAGCCTCAGTATCCGGTTCCGCCTTACCATTTCTGTTTCGCTCTTTAGGCTTAGATCCCGCTTTAATGTCGGCTCCGTTTATTACCACTGCTGTTGATGTGTTAGGAGTTTTGATTTATCTGAATGTAGCAAGATGGATTTTAAGTTTTTCATAAAACTGACTAATTTTAAAAAATCCCTCTTACAAAACTTTACATCGTGATAAATTTTGCGCGTATCTTGTCTTTACCCCGTTTAAATTAATATCAATAATAGAAGTCAAGCAAAATCAGGAACCTGTTCATTTTACGCCTACGCTACTTTATATGAATTAACAAAAGGTAAACGGATAACGCTTGCAGTTAGAGGAGTACGTTGGCTTGATACAAATGTGGCGATTATAACTTACTTATTATCCGAGCTAAATACCCTTAAAAGTGAAATAAAAACCCTCTATTTAGATAGAGAGTTTTTTAGTGTTCCTGTTATCAGATGGCTACAAGCATTGGATATTCCCTTTATAATGCCAGCGATTAGGAGGGGTAAAAGAAGAGGTATTAATAGTTAAGCAAAAAATGTATCTTTGATTACAAAATCTTAGCGTTTGCTCTTTTGAAAAAAAACTTTGCGATTTACTGAATATGTCAAAACAACTTGTATTCATGGATCATGATGGCGGTGTAGATGATTATTTAGCAACTATGCTGCTGTTGACGATGGATCATATAGAACTTCTTGGTGTCGTCGTCACCCCAGCCGACTGCTACATTCAACCAGCCGTCAGTGCGACACGTAAAATTATCGATTTGATGGGATTTTCTCACATCTCGGTGGCAGAAAGCACTGTGCGCGGAATTAATCCTTTTCCCCGTCTTTATCGTCGTGATTCTTTTATTGTTGACCATTTGCCAATTCTCAATCAAAGGGAAATCATTAACACACCTTTGGTAGCAGAATCAGGTCAAGATTTCATGATCAAAGTTTTACGCGCAGCACCACAACCAGTCACACTCATGGTAACTGGGCCATTAACAACGGTAGCAGCAGCCCTAGATCAAGCACCAGATATCGAAGCAAAGATAGAAAAAATAGTCTGGATGGGAGGGGCGTTGAATGTCCCTGGTAATGTGGAAAAAAGTTTAGAAGCCGGACAAGACGGTTCCGCAGAATGGAACGTTTATTGGGATGCAATTTCCGCAGCGCGAGTTTGGCAAACCCAAATTGAAATTATTATGTGTCCTTTGGATTTAACTAACAATGTGCCAGTGACATCAGAGTTAGTGCAAAAAATGGGAAAACAACGCCACTATCCCGTCTCTGATTTAGCCGGACAATGTTATGCCCTAGTGATTCCCCAAGATTATTATTTCTGGGATGTTTTGGCAACTGCATACTTAGGACACCCAGAATTTTATCAACTCCGCGAATGGGAAACAGAAATTATCACCACAGGCCTGAGTCAAGGAAGAACTAAGGTAGTGTCTGGTGGGCGCAAAATTTACGCAATGGATAAAGTAGATAAAAATGCTTTTTATGATTACATCTTAAAGCAATGGGCGCGTTAATTTTTTTATTTTGGTGTGAGATTTTTCTTAAAAAGAAAGCTGAGTAGATTCTTGTTATTTTTTGATTACAAATACTTATTTATGGAGTCTGAGTTATTTATTCTGTCAACTTTTTCAACTTATAAGCGGTTTCTTCAGGTTTTCCATCAGACGGAAAAACTAAAATACTCTTGATGTCTGGGTTATTAATTAATTCTTTTAAACGATTGAATTGTTGATCACTAATTGCAATACCCGCAGAATCTTTAACATACTTTAATTCCTCTTGAAAATTTGCGTCATTATAAACTTGAATAAATACTCTATCAGCATTCCAGTTTGGCCAATCAGCGGCAAAATATCTTTTAGCCCAATAAGGATTATGATGGCAAATATCAAAACTAACTTTTGGGTTAGCCTGTTTAATTGCACCGACCATTTGTTGGACAAATTTTGTTAAATTAGCAGTACGGTCTACTTTTCCTGGGAACGATATTTACGAACCCGTTGCCGAATCGTTTCTTCGTTAGCATTATTAGTAATATAATAACGACTAAAATAAATACCTCTAATTACTTTTTTGTCCCAAAGATTTTGAGCTAATGGTGCTTTGGTATCAGGGGTTTTTAGCTGTGGCGCTGGTTTTTGATTGACATCGGGATTTATCGTCTTTAACGGAGTAGGAATAGGAATAGGAGGAGTAGAAGGAGTAAAAGTAGTAGAAGGAGTAGAAGTAGGAGTTATATCAGGAGATGGAGTTGGATTTAAAATCGGTGTAGCTATTTGTTGATGCTGTGCTAAAAGGTTAGTAAACAGATTAGTCATCATATCTCGACTACTTTTCTGACTAAACCACCACCCACCAAATCCTAAAAACAGCATAATTACTGAAAGAGGAATATTCGCGCATCCACACCCATTTGGCTTTTTTTTCTGTTGCGACATAGTAATATGGTGTTTGGTTGTCAATGTTGTTATAACATCAAAGACAACCAACACTAATACGAATGTGCTTTCTAAAACATAGGAAGTAGGGAACAAGGGTACGTAATTTGCCCAATGACCAATGATTAATGATTAATGATTACGGATAAAGACCTCTATCAGCTAAAGCCTGGGCAACTCTACCTACACCCAGAGTATAGGCTGCTAATCGTAGAGGAATTTGTCTGATCTGCGATTGCTCAATCACCTTGTGATAAGCTTGCACCATTAAATGTTCCATTTCCCGATTGACACGCTCCTCATCCCAAAATAGATAAGAAAGACCCTGCACCCATTCCAAATAACTCACAACCACACCGCCAGCATTAGCCAAAATATCTGGTAATACTGTCACGCCATGCGATTCGAGGTATTGATTAGCTTCTAAAGTAATAGGCCCATTAGCTGCTTCTGCGATAATTTGTGCCTGTACTTGACTCACGTTATCCTTAGTGATTTGATTTTCCAAAGCTGCTGGTATCAAGACATCGCAAGGCAAAGTTAGTAAGTCTGCATTACTAATAGGTTCTGCTTGGGAAAAACCCACAACACTTTTACGATTTGTCGTAGCGTAGGCTTTCAATGCGGGAATATCAAGACCATCGGCGGCAAAAATACCTCCTGCACCTGTGGAGACAGCGATAATTTTAGCCCCTAATTCATATAACAATTGGGCGGCTGCACCTCCTACATTGCCGAAACCTTGGATAACTACTCGCATCCCCTCTACAGATTTACCTTGATCTTTCAGTGCTTCACGGACAACAATCATGACACCGCGTCCGGTGGCCATTTCTCGCCCTAGAGAACCACCCACAGAAATCGGTTTACCTGTGACAACTCCGGGGACAGCATGACCAACGTTGACAGAATAAGTATCCATCATCCAAGCCATTTCACGGGCAGAAGTACCCATGTCTGGTGCGGGAATATCTACGGAAGGGCCAATGTCTTTAATTAATTCACTAGTATAGCGGCGGGTAATTCTTTCTAGTTCGCCGATACTATAACTTTTCGGGTCTATGGCTATGCCTCCCTTAGCACCGCCGTAAGGTATACCTAATAAGGCACACTTCCAAGTCATCAGCATGGCCAAAGCCGATACTTCCCGCAATGACACAGCCGGATGGTAACGAATGCCTCCTTTATAGGGGCCTAAGATATCAGAATGCTGTACCCGATGACCAGCCAAAACCTGAACTTCCCCATTATCTAGTTTTACAGGAATGGAAACCGTTACCACTTTGCGGGGATGACTGAGAATTTCCAAGACACCTGAATCTAGCTTTAATTCTTTACCAGCCGCATCTAAGTAACTACACGCTTGATCAAACGGGCAAATATGCGCTGGAGTAGCAGCTTCCAGCGGTCGCAGAGGTGTTGCAACCATAAAATTTTTCTCCTAATCGCGGTATCTTCGCGCACCGGATATGTATATGCCTAATACGCTTAGCTTATCTCGGTTTTCTTAAAAAGGTAGATTTTTGTAGTTTTTGTTACATTTTTATTTTACCTTAGTCTTTTGAGGATTTCATTGCTGGCGATATGTCCGCCGCGAGTGTAAAAGAGCAACCCCAAAGGCTTTGCGATTGCGTCGCTTTGCTCGCAATGACAACTGTTTAATCAGACATGATATTTAAGAGCGATCGCATCGGGTATTAGGATCATTAAAGAATTAAGATTTGTATCGTTACTAATTTTATGAAAACCCAAAATACAGTGACAGCTAATCAACAAGAGCTACCTCTACCCCCTGGTAAATTCGGCTTACCTTTGATTGGCGAAACCATCAGCTTTTTACGTGATTCAGAATTTGCTGATAAGCGACAGAAGCAATACGGTTCCATCGTCAAAACCCATTTATTCGGACAACCGACTGTGATAATGATTGGGGCTGATGCTAATCGTTTTTTATTAACTAATGAAAATCAATACTTTTTGAACACTTGGCCTGAGAGTACAAGAATTTTACTAGGGCCAGCATCTGTAGCAACACAATCAGGAGGTATACACCAAAAGCGACGGAAGTTACTTGCCCAAGCTTTTCAACCAAGGGCGCTAGCTGGGTATGTGCCTAAAATGGAAGAGATTACCCGCAGCTATCTACACAAATGGCAAAACATGGGTACTTTGACATGGTATCCCGAAATCAGAAAATATACCTTTGATGTGGCTTGCAAATTACTCATAGGAACAGATGCAGCCTCTGATAGCCTTTTTAGTGAGTTGTTTGAGGAGTGGTGTCAAGGTTTATTTAGTATTCCCATGAATTTACCCTGGACTAAATTTGGTCGGGCGCTACGTTGTCGTCAGCAGCTATTGGCAAAAATTGAAGAAATTATATTGCAACGTCAACAGCAACCTGACTCCGATGAAGATGCTTTGGGACTACTTCTACAAGCCCAAGACGAAGATGGAAATCGCCTCAGCTTGGCAGAACTTAAAGACCAAGTGCTGTTGTTACTGTTTGCTGGACATGAAACATTAACTTCCGCGATCGCTTCTTTTTGTTTACAGTTAGCACAGCATCCCGAAGTATTAGCCAAAGTTTGTGCAGAACAACAACAACTGGCTATTGAGGAACCATTGACACCAGAACATCTCAAGCAGATGGAATATCTAGACCTAGTACTCAAAGAAGTTTTACGAACTATACCTCCCGTGGGTGGAGGTTTTCGGCGGGTTATTCAGTCATGTGAGTTTAATGGCTATCGTATTCCCGAAGGTTGGTCTGTTCTTTATCAGATAGGCAAAACACATCAAGATAGCAGTACATATACTAAACCAGAAAGCTTTGACCCCCAGCGCTTCGCACCAGAACGGGCTGAGGACAAACAAAAGCCCTTTAGTTATCTACCCTTTGGTGGGGGAGTGCGAGAATGTCTAGGCAAGGAGTTTGCTAAGTTGGAAATGAAGCTATTTGCAGCACTTTTAATCCGTGAATCTCACTGGGAACTAGTACCCGAACAAAACTTGGATTTAATCATGGTACCCACGCCCCATCCTCACGATGGTTTACAGGTCAAATTTTTAACGCCAAGGGGCGCAAAGTCATAGAAAATAATGAGTGAGGGAGACGAGGGGTATAGGTTCATTCTTTTCCCCACTCCCTGCTCCCTACTCCCTACTCCCTACTCCCTACTCCCTACTCCCTACTCCCTACTCCCTACTATACAAACACCTCATTAGTGAAGTTTCCATGCAAACCATAGGGGATATGATGTTTGAGATGTAGTTTAGCAACTGCACCTTTATTAAAATCACTAGCATCCAATATCACTACGTCTGAACGATTATGTGCTGCATCATACACCAAGACTAACACCCAGCCATCATCTTCTTTGTCTGCATCTGGACGGGGGACAAAAATCGGCTCACCGATAAAACCGCGGGGTGCAGCACTCCAAAGTTGTCTTTCTCCAGATTTTAAATTGAGTTTCAATATTGCTTGTAAGGGGGCATTACCTGTTTCCCCATGAGCCGCACCTATGTATAAATACTTGTAATCTCTGCCAACATATGCTGGGTTGATACTGGGAAATTCACAACATTGGCTTTCTATCATCTTTTGTTGCACTGTCTCATTTTCCAGGTTGAGACTAAATCGCCACAATTGACCAGGTAAATTGGCCTCAAAATTAACTTGCCGAAAATCGCTTTCAGGCTCGACTTCTGGTAAAGATTCATAACAAATTGAATCAATGACAATTTCATTTCCCACCTCAAAAGCATTTGCATGGTGGAAGACAAAGCCAGATTGAGCTTCTAAAATTTTGACCTTTGTTGGCCCAACTTGAGGGTTACGCGGAATAACTATAATCTGAGTTGGTTTATGAGGCTGAAACTGAATACATTCCCCGGCTGCGCGTATTCCCAAAGCTAAAGGTATGGGGTTAAAGGTGACAGGATTTTGAAAGAAGATACAGTAATTGGGAGTAATGACAAAATCATGAATGAAACAGAAGCCCGAAACGCTATGAGCCTGCTTTCTGACAATCTCTCCTGCTAAATTTAATTCAAAAAGCGTAATTGTAGTGGATAACCCTGGTTTAATTGAGAAATTAACTAAGCAAGGTGCGCCGCCGTCTTGGTTGCAACTAGGGTCAAATCTGGGATGGGCGCTGAAAGCATCACCGGGTGCTAAAACACCATTGAAATATTCTCGGCCTAAGGTTTCTAGGGTGTAAGGGTCTAGATGATGGGGTTCGGTTGCTTCCCATAGTGCCAAGAGTTTACCACCCCAATAAATTACATTGGTGTTGGCAATATCTTTAATTTTGAAGTCAAAAATATTAGCTAACCAACCACCAGATTTTTGAGTACCAAAGACACCCCGATACAATATTTTTCCGGCTTTTTGTTCGGCTACATAGCCTTCAGTGCGAACAAAACGGTTGCGGAAATGGGCGCGGCCATTCACAAAGCTGATGCGGCTAATCATCCCATCGCCATCAAAGGGATGATGAATGCGTTGTCCATTTATATCCAGCAAACCAGGGCCGTTGCGAAACAAAGTCCCTTGTAATTCTGGGGGAATTTGCCCTTCTATATCATCAATCCAATAATCGAACTCTTGATTAAGCGATTGATATCCGCCTTGCCAATCTTCACGGGTGTAAGATTTTTGGGAAGTTACGCTGTGTTCTATTTTTAAATTCTGCATCTTATTTGGTTTTAACTCATTCAAAAAAAATTATTGTTGTCTTTGTGGCTTAACTACGTCTGAGTCTATTTCTCTCAGCATGAGTTCGGACATTAATTCAGGTACAAATGCTTGTTCTTGATTATTAGCCAATGCAGGTTGTAATGTTAATGTCTCAGATTGTGGATCGTTAGCAGGTAGCCAGTTAATGAATGGCAGTGGTAATAATGTGCTGAGGTTGGTAATAATTACCAGTAACCAAAGTGATTCAAAGTTTGTTTCCGTGATGCCCAGCCAATGCATAATCATGGCGCCAAATTCATAGGAAACCATGCCGGCTAAGTTAGACACCGACATTAATACAGCAAATAATGTGGCTTCTACTCCTGGAGGACACAATCTCGCTGCGAGTACCAAAACTGGCATATAAGCAATTTGCCCCATGACTGTCAGGATGAGACTGTCACCCAAACTAAACCAGTGATCATCTATACCCAAGGCCCGATTGGTGTGAGTTACCAGCAGCAGCATTGTCATTCCCAAAGCGGCTGATAGAACTGTACTCCAACCAAAAATCAAGCGAAAGGAAACGCTTTTGAGAAAACGTTGAAAAATCCAAATACCGATTAATGAAGCGCCGCTGGTAACTAGCCGTACCCTACCTAAAAATTCTGGTTGAAAGTGTAGTTCGTTAGTGCTGAAAAAGAAAAAAGCGGCATCGGCGGTTGGGGTGGCTAGCCAAACAAATACAAATGCTGTGGGTAGCCAAATTGCTTTTTGGGTAATGGCTTGGCGTAGTTGCTTCAGTTGATGCTTGGTGCTGAGGGAATTATTACTATCTGGGGAATCTTTGCTGATGGGGGTTTCGGCAATTAACCACGCCACTGCTGAGACAATTAGAGGAAATGAAGCGGTAATCCAAAATACAGTGCGGGTGGTGAAATGTTCGAGGAGCATTCCGCTAAAGTAGGCTGTAAGTAAGCCCCCAAATGCGGAAGCACCCCAACACAAAGATTGTAATGAACCAGCATCAGCTTGAGATTCTACTCTGGCGCGTTCCACAACTAGAGAGTCAACTATGACATCGCTGACAGCAACAGAAAGGGAACCGAGTGCGATCGCCAGGGTAGCTGCCCAGCTAGTATGAACTATGGTTGCCAAACTCACCCAAGAAATTGCTCCCAGTAATCCAGATAGCACCAAATATGGCCGGCGGCGATAACCGAATATGGGTAAGCCGTCAGAAATAAAGCCAAATACAGGCTTGATAATCCAAGGTAATGCCACTATTCCAAATAGCGCTGACACTTGAGCCGGACTCAGCAGTAATTCATCTTTGAGAAAAAAGCTCACAGCTAGACGTGCCAGCCCTAAAATTCCTTGGACAAAGTAAACAGTAAGAATTGCCATCAACTCGGCGCTGGGTTCATGACCGAAGAAGATTTTACTTTTTATGGAGTCTTTGACCTTGGACAAGCCAGTAGAGTCTATCTGCATTTGATAAATATTTTTTAAGTTTTATCTACTTTTCTATCATATCGATTTCTCATAATTTGAGTGTTCCACGAGGCTACCCCTCTGGTAACAAATACAAGAAATACCCATAACTCCATACCTTTATATCAGCTGTATTCACATATAACTTCCCTTAACCTCATTCCCCATTCTCTCTGCCCCATTTCCATTTCTCTGGTTCCAGAAAGTAATAAGCTGTCCCAATTCCTGTAGATTAGTCAAGTAAATGAATATTTTAGAATTTCCCCAATTCCCAGCTTTCATAGATCATGCACATAAACTGGCAAACTGCCAAAACCTACGAAGACATTCTGTATCACAAAATTGATGGTATTGCTAAAATCACCATTAACCGTCCCCACAAACGTAATGCTTTCCGTCCCAAAACTGTATTTGAGCTGTATGATGCTTTCTGCGATGCTCGTGAAGATACCACTATCGGCGTAGTACTGTTTACTGGTGCTGGGCCTCATACCGATGGTAAATATGCTTTTTGTGCTGGTGGTGATCAATCTGTACGTGGACAAGCTGGTTATGTAGACGAAGCTGGTATTCCCCGCTTGAACGTATTAGATTTACAACGCCTGATTCGTTCCATGCCAAAAGTCGTGATTGCTTTGGTTGCTGGTTATGCTATCGGTGGCGGACATGTCCTGCACTTGCTTTGTGACCTCACCATTGCTGCTGATAATGCTATTTTTGGACAAACTGGCCCCAAAGTCGGCAGCTTTGATGGTGGTTTTGGCGCTAGTTATCTCGCGCGGGTTGTGGGACAAAAAAAGGCCCGAGAAATTTGGTTTCTTTGCCGCCAATATGATGCACAACAAGCTCTAGATATGGGTTTAGTAAATTGTGTCGTCCCCATAGAACAACTAGAAGTTGAAGGTATGCAATGGGCGCAAGAAATTTTAGAAAAAAGTCCGATTGCGATTCGGTGTCTGAAAGCCGCATTCAACGCCGATTGTGACGGACAAGCTGGTTTACAAGAACTTGCTGGCAATGCTACTTTACTGTATTACATGACAGAAGAGGGTTCTGAAGGCAAACAAGCCTTTTTAGAAAAGCGCCCACCAAATTTTCGTACCTTTCCGTGGCTCCCCTAAAATTGCAAAAATCGCACCTTGTTCACGGTGCGATTTTTTAGGCATTTCAAAGATCACAGCGTCAGAAATTTTAAAGTCAAATCTTAATATAAAATACAGATTGAGTCTAGTTGTGGATATCTAAATTCGCACTGCCCTAGTATTCGCTTCTTGGGAAGTAATATTAACTATTTCTTCTACAGGGATAAGAGTTTCCTTTTCTACATCTAAAGCGGGTTGATGAGAAGAACCTACAACTCTTGTTGCATCTGGTAAAATCCAAGCATCTTCTAAAGTTTCCCAAGAAGGTGCAAAAGGTGGAAGCGCTAAAGAACAAGCTTTCCAATTGGCTTGTACTGGTGATCCCAACTGTTGACACATCCCGCCACGGCGACCTTCAGGCTGGTAATGACGACAATATCTACAGGCAGATGTCAAGAATTTAATAGGTTTCATTTGGGTTCATCTTTAATGCAGTTTAGGGCGTGATTTGCATCCTTATATTTTGCTCCTAGATATAAATACGGAATATAGCTACAAAGTCATTGTTTGCCTTACTTTCAGCGATCCCCACGATAAAATAAACTTTAGGATGTTTTTAGATTCTTGTTATATTTGTAAATGATCACTGTAGTAGATACCCGCTAAGTTTGGTCTAAAAATGGCTGGGGATCAATAATAAAGGGAAGGATTTGGATTTAATGTAAATCTAAAATGAATTACTAAGATATTCTTAAATTATATCTTTTGAGACACATAGTTGTGCTTTATCTAGGATTGCTGGCACCATCGGGCATCAAATTTATTTACTTTTATACAAACAAGCTGCCCTAATTTTTCACGGTATCTGGAAAACCTCTCTCTAAATCTCTCTGCTGCGAGGAGGAGCCACTGCATTGCGCGGGTTCCCAAGGCACTCCGTTGGGTGGCTTTGCCGACTTAAAGGAAGTGCTGCCGCGTTATAGCAAGTGGCGTTAGAGACTTTGAATCCCTGGTGTATGAACTATTTTCTAGTTATTGAAAGCATCTTTAATGTTATCAACGGCACTTTCAACAATGTTTTTAGTATTGTCTACTGCCTTTTGAGTCCGTGCTGCATCTTCTTCTGCTCTTTGCTCAATTCGAGCCGTATCTCTGTTTGCTTTGCGCTCTACAAAACTCCCATTGTCATCAGTTGCGCGATCAATTTTATTGGCATTTTTGTTTGCTGTTTCCTTAACTTTATCTGCGCTGTCTCGAATAAAGTTCTTGGCTCGCCCAGCATCTTCACTGGCTTTGTCTTGAATTTTATCCCCTACATCTCTTGATGCGATTAAGTTTGCAGCAGGATTAGCCATTGCTACATTATTCGATAAAAATGCCCCCTGCCAAACAAAGGCGATCGCGGATACACAAAACACAGTTGTAGCTATCCAACGTCCTAGAGTCGAAAGCCGTTTCGTAAAATAATTCAGTTTCATAGGATACAAACTTTTGGAATTTAGTATACTATTTCTACTTCATTTGAATCGTTGTTCAAATCGTTCTCTAGACGGAGGTTTTACGGTCATCAGTTGTTAGAATAATTAACTCTTTCGTTCGATAGTTAAAAGCATAAATATCGTGTATGTAGTCGGGTGCATGGTTGCAATAGCGCATCTCATATTAACCTGAGTTCGATGAACCTTTCCCCAACCCCTAGAACGCAGACTTTTCTAATTGGGGAATTAACGCACTCAAAGCTTGACCACGATGGCTAATTGACCCTTTTAACTCTCGCGGCATCTCTGCAAAGGTCAATTGCTTTTCAGGAACGTAGAATATGGGATCGTAGCCGAAACCACCTGTGCCACGGGGTGTATGGAGAATTTCCCCGCGACAAACACCTGCTGATTCTAAGGCAATTGTGCCATCAGGACGAGCGATCGCCACGGCGCAGACAAATTGTGCTTGGCGATTTACTTGGTCACCCAATTCTCTTAATAGCCTAGCAATGCGTTCTGAGTCACTATTACCATAACGTGCCGAATATACCCCTGGTGCGCCATTCAGGGCATCTACTTGTAACCCAGAGTCATCGGCGATAGCCCATTGTCCTGTAGCTTGAGCAACTTGGGAAGCTTTGAGACAAGCATTGGCTGCAAAGGTGTCGCCTGTTTCTTCAATTTCTAATTCTTCAGGTTTAAGGGTTAATTGCCACCCAGTATTTGCTAGATAAGCTTGCAGTTCCAGCAGTTTACCGGGATTTCCTGTTGCTACTACAAGTGTTTTGGTCATAATTTTTATTTTATTGATAGTTGGGTACTGGAAGGAGACAAGGGGGCAAGGGGATAAGGGGGCAAGG
>NZ_CAWUDM010000029.1:0-67131 GCF_963920855.1 Nostoc sp. CCY0012
TCTCCCACATCTCCCACGCCCCCTACCTCCCCATCTCCCACATCTCCCACGCCCCCTACCTCCCCATCTCCCACACCTACCCAAGTAACCCCAGAACCACAGCCAGAGCAATCTGACTTAAATCAAGATTGGCAAAAAGTATTAGCCCACCTAGAGCCAATTTCCCGGCGAGAGTTACTGCGGCAAATGTGCTACTTAGTTGAATTTGATGGTAGGGTGGCGCGTGTAGGTGTCAAACCAAAATGGTATAAAAAAGTTCAATCAGACCTGCCTACTATTACGACAGCGTTCCAACAGGCTTTCCAACATGAAATCAAAGTAACTTTAGAAGAAGGAATAGTTGCTAACTCTACTGTGGCTAGAAAGGAACCTCCAGCCAAGAACCCTTCCACTGTTCAACAATCATCACCGCCTAGCTACAACAACCAGAACAAGAACATCACACCGACCCCAGCACCACCAACACCACCAGCACCAGCAAGAACCGAATCAACAGCGACAAATACTAGTAGAGTGCAAACTTTACCGTCGCCCACAATTCCCACAAACCAGTTGAATTGGGAAACTGATGAAGTAGCGATCGCCGCCCAGCGTCTAGCACAATTTTTTGATGGACAAATAGTCCGGTTTACAGACGATGGAGTCGATACACCTGAATCCATGACTACCTCTGAATGGGTAGATGAATCAGAAATCGACGATGATTGATGTGGTTGGGAATGGCGGATCTAGGCCCTTTCCCCCATAAAAAAATCCAAAATTCAGAAATTACTCTAAATTTTGGATGTTGAGTGTTCAATTTTGTAAAAAAGACTATTCTCCTTTACCTGAATGCACTGTTTTCACCCATTTCAGACGTTTTGGTCTAAAAGAAATCCGAGCAGTAGTACTACTCATGACTACCAGCCAGTGCAACATATATAAAGTGCCACGTAAGGTTTGTAGCAATAACACAAAGACTGTAGGAATCTTAAATTCCTTATCTTGACGAATACGCTTCAGCCCAGCAAACATCCCCACAACAGACATGCTTACCGATAAACTAGTTATCGGGCCTAAAATTGGTAACCGATGACGAGCTACCGCCATTAATAAATCGGGAATTGCTGCTGTAGGAAGAATGTACATAGTTAGCATAAACATCAGCAGATCCCAGGTTTTCCGCACACCCATGCGGTTTTTGAGTATGAGATCCCAGTAATCCAAATAACGCTGATAACCACCTTCTGCCCAACGATTGCGCTGATGCCAAAGTGCGATCGCATTTGTCACACCTTCTTCCTGCACAGCTGGGTAGAATGTACACTCAATATCCCAGTTGTCTAGATGTAGGCGGAAAGTCATATCCAAATCATCAGTAATGGTTTCTTCATTCCACCCGCCACAACTTTCTAAGGCTGTACGCCGGACAAATTGACCATTACCCCGCAGTTCACCAACGCCACCAATAGCAATACGTTGTTGCTGAAACCAGGTATCCAGAGCCATTTCTGCCATCTGTCCCTTAGTCCAGAAATTTTCTTTGGCGTTAGCAATGGCTTTTCGTACCTGCACCGCTCCCACCTTTTCTCGTTGGAATAAAGGTGCTACCTGTAGTAGTAAATCTGGTACAACCTGAGCATCGGCATCAAACACGGCGACAATTTCGCCCGTAGTCAATGGCAAAACCTGATTCAACGCTCCTGATTTACCACCAATCGCTTGTGGGGAACGCCTGAAGACGTTGAGTTGGTCATATTCCTGTGCTAGTTCTGCTAAGACTTGGGGTGTGTCATCGGTGCTGTTATCGTCAATTATCCAAACTTCATACTTGCCATCTGGATATTCCAGATTACAAAGATTTTTGACTAATTTACCAATAACTGCATCTTCGTTTTTTGCTGCTACCAATATAGATACAGAGGGTAAATCTCCCTGTATTTCTTTGTGATAGCGGCGAGGTCTAGCAAACACAATCACTAAAGCGTGAAATCCCAGGAGAGTTGTCAGTCCGAGGATGAATATTGAACCCCACGAAGCTAAATGCAGGGCAATAGTACCGCTCCAAACTACACTTAAAACCAGAGCGGCTTTGCGTCTACGTCCTTGAAACCGGGATGGCAAAGGCATAGAATCTGCCTCTACCACTGACTCCTCACCATCGGCCGATTGGTCGGATAACAGGGAGTTGAGTGGGTCAAGCTCGTCGTAATAATCGTTCTCGGGCCAGGAATTCGCTGGCATAGTTTAGTTGATTTAAAAACCAGTATTGTTATACACCTTGCAGAAGCTAAAAATCAGGTAACAATCAAACATACAACCTGCGTACACTTGCAGTTACCACCAACAATGACTCACAATCAAGTTTGTCAAGTCACTGAATGAAATAATAGCAAGTGCGAGTTTATAACAGCTTGTTGTTGCCATCAATAGCAATAACACTATTCTCCGCTTCACAGCAGGTATTTTTCCTGTTATTGCTTTAGCTTCCATAAAAGTCAATGCAGCCCTATTGTAACCGAAATTTTTAATATTTCTTAGCAGTTACTTCTATAGACACTATCATTTTTGGACATGGTATTGGTTTTTATAAAGCTCAAAACAGACAATTGAGCAGGTTCAGCCGGCATCCAGCATTTTTACTTTATTCATGTTGTATCGTGCAAAAAAGCCAAAAAACCAATGTCTTTTCTTTTCTGCCCCTCATCCCCCTGTGATGAAATATTTTTATTTTTCAGTCTCTTACCAGCCCTCGCGTGAACTATAGATATTTTTTGGGAATAATATTCACATCCACTAATATCCCCAGTTGGTGAATAACTTGAGGAATATTTAACAATGTCTATTGAGCAAATCCAGCCGGCCAATCAACAACAAGCAAGTGTGTACTTACCTTATATTCAGGGTACAAAGCGCAATTTTTTACCTTATGCCATTAGTCTCTATCAAAAAGGTGTTTTAGAAGGACAACGCAAAATTGAAGCTAGTGAAAGTATTCCCTTTGTCGCCTCGTGGAATGTTGCTACCCTGCCTTCAGATTTAACCCGTTGTCGGATTCAGTTTGAAGGGAATGCCGAACTCAGCTATGAAGTGATGATGGCAAGTTTTGAATTTATGAGTTTTTTAATTGAACTCATGGAAAACTATAAACGCTATCGCTTGACTGATTTTTCACAAGCTTTCTATCGTAAGGTGTTGCGTATAGACGAATAAAGCTGTAATAACTTCAAAAGTAGCATATTTAGAACTCTAATGCCAATAAAGCTAGGAAATGGAGTTATTTTCAGCCATCGATACTATTAACGAGGGCAGTAATAACTCCTGTAGCTATATTTTTAACTATTTATGTTGCTATTTTCTACGTAATTACTCTTAATGCTAGCCATATAGCTTATCTTTGAGAAAATGTCATTTTTGTTTGCTATTCATTAAATTCAGGAGTTTTAGAGACAAAATATTGATAAGCTTTATGCTAAAAATAAAAATAATTGAATACTAACTTGTAACTTACATTTTAAGTATAAATATTTAGCTGGAAAAAATAAAATATACTAAGAAAAGGTACATTCTAGCAAACACCACCTTGTAAGAACTCGAGGCTGCCGCCGGAAGCAACTAAAATTAGGAAACACCTAGCTTAGTTCTACTTCCTTTTGCAATTAGGAGTGCATGTGTGCCGAAATCTGCTAAATGTCTGCTGATTGGCTCAACTGAGACTTATAGTGGTAAATCTGCAACTGTTTTGGGTTTGTCTCATCAGCTACAGCAAAAAGGACTAGATATTGCCTACGGCAAACCATTAGGCACTTGTTTTAGTGCATCTAGCGGCAGCGTAGTTGAGGAAGATGTCCAATTTATTGCTCATAGTCTCAACCTGCCAACAAACCGCGTTGCGCCCACTATGTTGGCTTTAGATGAAGTCAATGTGCAAAAACGCTTGCGCGGCGAAGACAAAACTGATTATCGACAATCTCTAGTACAGCAATATTCACAAATTTCTCGAGGAGATTTAGTGTTGCTAGAGGGGCCTGGTGATTTGACACAAGGCTATCTGTTTGATTTGTCTTTGTTGCAGGTAGCTGAAGCCTTAGACGCAGCTGTGTTGCTGATCAACCGTTATGATTCAGTGCTTTCTGTTGAGGCATTATTATCTGCTAAACAACGTGTGGGCGATCGCTTGGTGGGAGTTGTCATCAACGATATCCCCACGGACAAATTAGAAATAGTAGATCATCTCTTATGCCCATTTTTAGAACAGCAAGACATTCCTGTGTTGGCAACATTGCCGAAAAATGACTTGCTACGTAGTGTCAGCGTCGGCGAACTAGTAAACCAGTTAAACGCCGAAGTTCTCTGTCGTAGCGATCGCCTAGATTTAATGGTAGAGAGTCTGGCCATTGGCGCTATGAATGTCAATTCGGCTGTGAAGTATTTCCGTAAACGTCGGAATATGGCAGTAGTCACAGGAGGCGATCGCGTAGAAATTCAACAAGCTGCTTTGGAAACTTCTACCCAATGCTTGATTCTCACTGGACAACTACCACCACCCGCGTTTATTCTCAATCGGGCTGAAGAATTAGAAATTCCCATCTTGTCGGTTGACTTAGATACCCTCACTACTGTAGAAATTGTTGACCGTACTTTTGGGCAAGTGCGCGTCCATGAACCAATTAAGGTTCAGTGCATCCGTCAGTTGATGACTGAGCATTTTGACATTGATCGCTTGTTATCGAAACTAGGCTTAACTCCCGCAGGGGTTAATCAAAAGTAGTCAAACAATTTTGAAATTGCCAGCAACTACTCACATTCATGGAACAGTTTCAAAATCCCCAACAACTGCCAAAAACAGCGAAGTTTCAATATCTCACCCTTCTCAAAGGCATGAATTATGAAACATATTACTTAGCTTGGTGTGACCAAGCTATCCACCTACTGAGTTAGACAATTCAGAAAATGTAGCAATATGTAACTCAAGTTGGCTTCGCACCTACACTCTGTTTGGTAGAATAGCTGGGTTGTTTCATCTGATTACGTCCATCTTTGAGCCAGTCAACAGACATCATCAACCTCGATACATTAGCGCAGGAACTGGCGACAATTCAGCAAACGGGTTCTAAAAAAATCGCCTTGCTGGGTTCTCGCCATGTGCCAATTACGCATCAGAATTTAATTGAAATGATGACCTATGCCCTGGTTTTATCAGGCAATCGGGTTATCACTTCTGGGGCTACAGGTACCAATTCCGCTGCCATTAAGGGAGCAATGCGGGCTGACCCCAATTTATTGACAGTGATTCTACCCCAAAGCTTGGAACGCCAGCCTCATGAATCACGCCAGCAACTAGAACAGGTAATGCATCTGGTAGAAAATCCCAGTAATGATAATCTGTCCCTAGCTGAAGCTAGCTATATTTGTAATAAGGAGATTGTCTCCCGCTGCCAGCAACTGATTTGCTTTGCATTTCACGACAGTCGCACTCTACTACAAACTTGTGGAGATGCAGAAGAACAAAGAAAAGTGGTGACGCTTTTCTACTTTGACTAAAGTGAAGTGAAATTCTAGCCTAGGTAATGTATAGATATAGGGAACCGCTAATTGGTAATGGGTAGTTGGGTTTGCCAAATTACCTGTTACCCATTAAGGGATAACTAACTAGTTCTATTGATAAACTCGATGACGCTATTGCAAATACCTGTGTCTCATATTTTTTTGTACTCCATAGCTGCTGCCGTCGTTTTGATTTATCTACCGTTTTTGCTGGTAGCCTATGGGCGCCTTCAAATTGGGTACGAGGCGCTAGCTACTCCTCGCGCCAAATTTGATAAACTGCCCCCTTATGCTCAACGAGCTACCTGGGCGCACCAAAACTCCTTTGAAGCATTTATGTTGTTTGCCACCGCAGCATTGATGGCATACGTGACTGGTGTAACTTCTTCTACAGCAGCAGTGGCCGCGATCGCCTTTGTTGTCGCTCGGTTGCTATACTCAGTTTTTTATATTTTGAATATACCTCTGTTGCGATCGCTCATGTTTGCCATTGGCTCTCTTGGATCTGCTACTCTCATCATTTTGAGCATTATCCAAGCTACTAGTTAATGGGGGAGTAGGGAGTGGGGAGTGGGGAGTGGGGAGTAGGGAAAACAACTAGTCTCTAGTCTCTAGTCTCTAGTCTCTAGTTCCCAATCTAAAATCTAAAATCCCAACTTGTTTATGGCTTCTACATATTCCTTTGACATAGTAAGTGACTTTGATCGGCAAGAATTAGTTAATGCGGTTGATCAAGTTGTGCGAGATATTAAAGGCCGTTATGACCTCAAAGATACTCAAACTACTCTTGAGTTAAACGAGCAAAGTATTAATGTCAGCACTGACAGCGAGTTTACCTTAGACTCTGTTCACAACATTCTCCGAGAAAAAGCCGCCAAGCGTAACCTCTCTCAGAAAATTTTTGAGTTTGGCAAAGTTGAATCAGCTAGCGGTAACCGTGTTCGTCAAGAAATCACACTCAAAAAAGGCATCAGTCAGGAAATTGCTAAACAAATTTCCAAATTGATTCGTGACGAATTTAAAAAAGTACAAGCCTCGATTCAAGGTGATGCTGTACGGGTTTCTGCTAAAGCTAAAGATGACTTACAAGATGTGATGCAGCGGGTAAAACAAGAAGATTTTCCTGTGGCTTTGCAATTTACTAATTATCGTTAAACAGCCTGTAGAGTGGATTTTTCCACCCTACATTACTATTTTTTAACGGCCGCCAATGCTTTTTTGAAAAGCTGGACGCTCAGATATGCGCTTGATATAGTCCAACACGGCTGGGTAGCCACTCAAGTCTAGCTTCAGCATGATGGGAATGTAAGCCAAAATAGAACCTACTACTACATCAGCAACAGTGAACTCATGACCTAGTAAAAAAGGTTGTTGCTCCAGAATTTCCTGAAGAGGAGTTAATAAGCGAGGCATTTCTCGCTCTCGATTGGCTTCGACAAAAATCCCAGGGCCGAGGGTAGCATTGGCAAACAACGCCCACTGGGAAAATATACCCCTCTCTTCTGGTGAAAGTGGGGTTTTGCCATACTTGTCAGCAAGATACAGTAAAATTGCCCCTGATTCCCAAAGCTGGAAATCCCCATCCACGATTGCTGGTACCTTACCCATAGGATTAATTTTCAGGTATTCGGGCTGGCGGTGTTCACCAGCTTGCATATCCAGCATCACAAATTCGTAAGGAACTGCCAATTCTTCTAAATACCACTGGACAATTGACGCTCGACTACGAGCGCCACCATAAAGTTTCAGCATAATTACTTACTATTTATTTAAAACTAAAGGACTTTGTGAGTGTGGGAATGCTGTTTCACGTTGTCTTCTTTATTGACAACTCTCGCAGCATTTAGTACTCTTTTCCGTTCAGTAGAATACTGGAAATCAGTGTGGGTTGTACCGACGGGAATGAGGGATTTTGCTATTTCACGACGCTTGTAAGTACGAGCAGCAGCAAACACGCGGGAAACAAATTCTTCTCCGAGCTGCGCCGAAGTGGGAAACCCATCAGGGAGCATTGGTGTATCGCCATTGAGTACAGCACCCAACGTTGTTGCATAAGCTAGCTTGTATGAAGTGGGAATACCTTTAAACAGCGCTTCTAAAGCCGCTGAAGGAATTGGTTCGACAACTTCAACTTGATAAACTTCTCCGTCTTCCTTGATGAAGCAAGTTGATAGACCTATAACTATATAATCATCAGCAGTTAGATCGGGTGCATCTTGATAAGAAATTGCTGTCGTCATAAAAAAATTTTCTCAACACTGAAAAATTCTACCGAATTGTACTAGAGAGCAAAGAAACCTCGACACTGGCACAGAAGTAGCCACAGCAATATCAAAGGGCTACTCACGCATTCTGGCATCACTATGTTCCTGTGTCTTCTTCTCTATCTCTCCAGAAACGGCTTGTTGGCATTCTACCAATTTGTTGCTCTCACTACTTGACTCGTCTTAAAGATTGATATTTGCTATTTCTGGAATTCAACTTATGGGTGAAGTATTAATTACTAGGTTTAAGCATTAATTGTTTGAGGAAGGTGGAGTATTTCCCTTTTTGGATGTATGAGCTTAAATTCAGCGTTGGTACTCAACAACAAGTATTAATAGACACATCAAGAAGTGACACAGGGGCAAAACTACCACCACTACGAAAACTGTAAATTGATTTCCAAGAGCAGGTCGCTCAGGCAATAAAATATGAATAATTACTCATTTTTAGCTTCTGATAACCAGCAAAATAACCGATACAAATTTGTGTCTAAGAGTACAATTGATGCTCAAAGGCATGAGGCTAATGGTAGAGGTAGATCTGCTTTAGGGGACAGCTACTTACGCTCTTGCGCTTTAAATTCAGCTCAACAAGGAGATTATACTGAGGCGATCGCCTTACTCACCGAATTGATTGATCGCCATCCGCACAATGCCGTTGATTACAACAATCGGGGATTAATTTATTTTCAAAGTGGTTCATTGTCAAAAGCTTTGTGTGATTACAACACAGCCTTGCAATTGAATCCCAAATTAGCTAGCGCTTACAACAATCGAGCAAATTATTATGCAGCTTGTGGAGAATTAGCCGCAGCACTGGCCGACTACGAACAGGCGATTGATTTAAATCCTAGTTATGTCCGGGCAAGGATTAACCGTGGCATTACCTTACGTGACTTAGAACAATACGAAGAAGCCATTGAGACTTTTGAGGTAGCACTGCTGTTTGGTCAGCTAGAAGGTCATATTTGGGCGGAACGGGGTAGAACTTACCATCTGTGGGGGGATTGGAATTGTGCGATCGCTGATTATCGTCGCGCCCTTACTCAATTGCCCTCACTAACTCACAAAAGAGATATGTCTGGTTGTCGATTACGTTTACAACTGGAAAATTGGCTAAACGATTTGCTGAATCCTGAGGAATGTTGATTGGCAGATGATCCCTTGGTGTTTCCGGTTTTACTTTCCACTCTCACGAATTCACAATTAAAAATTCAAAATGATTAGTTTAAATTCTTAATTGTGAATTCAAGTATCGCTGATGACTAGTAGTGCAAGGCAAAAATCAAAAGTCTTAAAGAATAGGCTTTTCACTGATTGAGAATGGTGAACCAGCACTACGGGAGGGTTAACCTCACCCAGGCGACTGGTATAAAGCCTTTACAGTCATAGCCGTGCTTACCGTCAAATTGGAGTACTAGTAAATAATATTACCGATATATACAACGCTTGTGATGTCGGTAGAGTCTACTACTCTAGCCTCAGCGCCTCTGTTGCAAAATCCCCAACTTCATATTTTTTTTACGGTAATAACTCTAATACTTCCACTTCCTTGCCATCTCTATTCACGAAGACGACTGGAAGTTGGTTAGGGTCAAATCGATACGCTTGCTGTTGCCTAATACTATTAGCTTGATGGGGATCAAAGTTACGGTTAAATTCCTTTTGCAAACTATCGACACGTTCTTCCATCAGTTTGACTTCTGTGCGGACTTCTCGCAATCTGTCTTGCTGCATCGAGTAATAAGGCACAAGTTGGATGAGGGCAGATACTGCTGCTGCTGAAATCGCCAAGTTAACCGCTATCTTTGCTGTAGTTTCCAGGGCCATCACCTGGTAAGAACGTTGACGAAGATGCCGTTTTGGTCGAGGAATAACCCGGCGTTTTGGTATCGGTTGTAGCGGGGGTCTAGACGGTTGACTCGCGTTCATTATGCTAAAAGAACCTTACTGATTAAATGGCAACATCATAGAAAGCGCGCTGGCATTGACTACAGCTTAATTTAGCTGTTATGGTACTTCATTTTTCTGAAATTGCTACACGTGTGCTGAAAGTTAAAAATCAATGCAGCATACGTAAGTAACTGGTGTTCAATAATTTCTGGCATCTAGCCATTAGTAACGCTACGCGTAACTCGTAATTTGCAATTCCGATACTGCAAGCGTTTTATTGTTTGGGAATGGGCAATCAATCATGCCGTGCTATCTGAAAACTGCACCTGGTTTGCCAGATTATTAGTCTTTTAGGAGATTATGTCAATTCCAGGTTGTGATTATAGCGATCAATAGCTCCCCAAAAATTTCCCTCTTTTGGGAGATTACAATGTGACCCATTGTAATCAAAAAGTCTTTTGAGTCGCCATAGTTAGTTGTGTTGAAATTGCTAGCTTTTGTAGAAATATATATGACTTATGGCTTGCTGCAACTACGTTCTAGCTAATTAGCATAGTGATATTTACACTAGAATTTATGATCAATAAACTACGTAAATTTAAGAAATAAATAGTTATTAGATATACATATATTAATAAATATGGAGACGGCAACTTAATTTGTGACTATTGGCGGCGCTGCATTTTTATTTTGCAAACAACAACCAGGGTTAACCTGATTGTTGCTTGAGAGTAGGGCGATGTTTAGTACGCCCCACTTTCCATGTCAGAACGTGGCGTTATTTGTAAAGTTCTGTTGCTAAACGCCAAGCCAGAATTCCTGGAATCAGCGCCACAGCCAGAGCAATGTACACTTGGGTGTCTGATATAGGCATGGTCGGATACCTCCTAAACTCAATTCAATATTGATCAGTTCGTTTACTACTTTTCACTGTTTTGCCGAGTTTGTGGAATATCTTGTTACAAGATGCAACAAAAGCAGTGATTAACCAGTGGTCATTAGTTATTCTTCAGTAAAAAAATTTATAAAAATATGAACTTTTATTTGGGGATAGACTTCGGCACTTCTGGCGCCAGGGGCGTGGTAATTAGCGATGAAGCTGACATTCAAGCAGAAATGAGGTATCCCTGGGAAACAGCGGCATTTTTGGACTTAGCAGCAGCTTGGGAGAAAGCTTTATGGAGTCTGCTGGCACAAATCCCTGATGAATTGAAGCCAGGAATGAAGGCGATCGCTATTAATGGTACTTCGTCTACAGTCTTGCTGGTAGATGCAGATGGTAAGCCTGTAGATACACCTTTAGTTTACAATGATGCGCGGGGATCATTAATGGTGGAGCAATTGAGGGATATTGCCCCGCCGCATCATAATGTATTGAGTGCTACTTCCAGCCTGGCTAAGTTGTTGTGGATGATGCAACAACCAAGTTGTAGTCAGGCGAAATATTTTTTACATCAAGCAGATTGGCTGGGATTTCTTCTGCATGGGTATTTGGGGATTAGCGATTATCACAACGCTTTAAAGCTGGGTTATGACGTAGAACAGCTAAGATATCCCCAATGGCTGGAACAACTAAATATACCTATTCAGCTACCCAAAGTTTTACCTCCTGGTACTCCCGTTAGAGAATTACATCCAGAACTTGCCACTCAGTTTAAATTGCCCCATGATTGCCTAGTGTGTACGGGAACGACAGACAGTATTGCGGCTTTTCTAGCTAGTGGGGCCAAATCCCCAGGTGAAGCAGTGACTTCTCTCGGTTCAACCCTAGCAGTAAAATTATTGAGTCGGACTCGCGTAGAAGATGCACGATATGGCATTTACAGCCATCGCTTAGGTGACTTGTGGCTGACTGGTGGTGCTTCTAATACTGGTGGTGCGGTGCTAAAGCAGTTTTTTAGTGATGCGGAGTTAGAAAGATTTAGCAGTGAAATTGATAGTACAAAAGCTAGTGAATTAGATTATTATCCATTGTTGCAGGCAGGCGATCGCTTTCCCATTAATGATCCTCATTTACCTCCAAGATTAGAACCGCGTCCAGATAACCCAGTGGAATTTTTATATGGGTTGTTAGAAAGTATGGCCCGGATAGAAGGGCGAGGGTATGAATTATTACAGGAAATGGGGGTAGATAAATTAACTCGTGTTTATACTGCTGGCGGTGGTGCAGCGAATTTTACTTGGACTGCTATTCGTCAACGGTATTTACAAGTGCCTGTCGTTGCGTCTGAAAATACAGAAGCGGCTTATGGTTCAGCACTTTTGGCGATGCGAGGACTGGGAAGATAAGGAAAATGAGTGAAAAATATTTTAGTACAAGCCTAATGGTATTGCCTCTAGCCTCTTTACAATTTTTTTATAAATATTGTCGATATCCGTATCTATCCCGGTGACATATAGATACAGCCCAGTTGATACTTAATTTATTAGATACCAGATTATCAGGTTCCAGGTTAGTTATCTGGGCAGCTATTTGGGGGTGGATGCTTGTCATCTGTCCCCTTTACTAATATTAAGAAAACAAATCACAGAGGCACGGAGAAAAGTTGCTTGTGTAGTTTACCCGCGTTGAGAAAACTTCTCCTATCGGAGACGCTGCGCGAACGGAAGAATACAGAGTTCTTAGGATAGTTGGAATTTTTGCCAGGCTAGTAAGGCGGCACCGTAAGCCGGTTCATTTCTGGGCATGATTACGTTAACTAGAGGGAAGCTTTTGTGCAGAGAAATTATAAATCTCTGATGCATTTTGCATTGAGTTTGCCATAAACTTCCTGTTGTAACTATTTCTAAATTTGAGTCAGGATAAAAAATTGATTTAATGACTGTAGATGTTGCTATAACTAATTCTTGTACGGAATTATCAATAATTTGATTTGCTAGTTCATCACCAGATGCTGCGGCATTATCTACGATTGGTGCTAAGGCTGCAATTTTTTTTACATCCCATTTTTGGCTATAGATTATTTCTATTAAATCTTCTATATTTGCTAAACCGAGATATTGTTTAAAGTCTTCTATTAATCTTGAGGGTATTTCTCGACCATCATAAGATTTTAATGTTGCTTGCATACCAGTGAGTGCGATTTTGTAAGCGCTACCTTCATCACCTAAAAGATATCCCCAACCACCGACTCTCTTGGTATTTCCTTGATGATTTCGTCCAAAAACTATGGAACCTGTACCTGCTGCAACTACGATGCCGACATCATGGCCAATGCCACCAATTAAAGCGATTAAGGCATCGTTACAGATGATAATTCTAGATGGGGATAAATCCCAGGTAATAGGTAGTATTTTACTATTTTGTAATTCTTGAACTATACTTTTTACTATTTCGATATCTGTTGCGCGTCCTACACCTGCTAACCCTAGGCATATGGCGGTGATTTTTCTTGTGATGTTGTTAAGCCTAAGCCACCGACTTCTGGTTGGTCTAATAAGAATAAGGAAGCAATTTTGACTAACATGGCTTCACCTAATCTATAAAGTAAGATGAATGCTAAAATTGCAACTATTTTTTCTTGAGCAAAATATGATTTGATAATTTCCCAAAAGGGTATGTTATTTGTCGCTTGGGGTTGGCGTTGGCTATCTGATTTGGGTAGGGGAAGAACTAAGCGATGAAAAATAAATAGTATGCCTAAAATTAATGCGGAGAAGCTAATGGTTATAGTCCAGCTTAAGGGAATATTGTTGAGGGAGATTTCGAGTTGACCTGCTAAGACGACTAACACTCCAGAGCAAAAGATAACGGCAAGTCGGTAAAATAAGGAGCGAATACCGACGAAGAATGCTTGTTGTTCTGGGGTTAAAGCTATTAGGTAAAAGCCATCGGTGGCGATATCGTAGGTGGCGGAGATGAAGGCGCCTATGCTTAAGGCTGCGAGGGAGGGGAAGAAGAAGTTGGATAGTTGTAAGCTGAAGGCTATTAGTGTTAAGCACCCGAACATGGCAAGTTGGGTGTAAAGCATCCATTTTCTTTTGGTGGAGTAGATATCGACTACGGGGCCCCAGAACATTTTGATCACCCAGGGGAGGTAGAGGAAGCTTGTCCACAGGGCGATTTGGGTGTTGTCTATGCCGAGGTTTTTGTAGAAGATGACGGAAACTGTGTTGATGATGATGTAGGGTATGCCTGAGGCGAAGTAGAGGGTGGGAATGTATATCCAGGGTTTCATTTTTACGAACCACGAAGGCACGAAGGTCACGAAGAAAGAGTTAAGAAACGAGGATAATACGTTTGATGCCATCTCTGAGGAGAGGGACATTAAAGTTTATAAGCAGGCCGAGGGGGCGTTTGGTCATTTTTAGGTAGGAGAGAACTTGTGCTTCGTGAATGGGGGCTAGGTTTTGGACTGCCTTTAATTCCACAATGAGAAGATTACCAATCAGAAAATCTAATTGGCCTTCACCTACGGGATACCCTTTATATTCCACTGCTACTGGATACTTAGATTTATAAGGTATTCCACGCATAATAAATTCCTGTTTTAATGCCTTGTGATACACCTCCTCTAAAAATCCTGGACCCAATACTCGATGTACTTCAATTGCAGCACCGATTACAGCATAAGCTAACCGTTCCAATTCATCACCGAAGTACCTCATTCTTTTTTCTTCTACCTTCGTGACCTTCGTGCCTTCGTGGTTCGTTTCCATCAATCCCTCTCCAACCCTATGGCAAAATTTATTAGAGTCCTTCCACAGTTAGTTTTCCCAGCATGACCGCAACAACTTCCAATCTCCCTAGTCTCTACGACCCCTTCTCCACCGAAGCCAAGTGGCAAAACTTTTGGCAAGAAAACCAAACCTACAAAGCCGACCCCAACCACCCCGGCGAACCCTACTGCATCGTCATTCCCCCTCCCAACGTCACCGGTAGCTTACACATGGGTCACGCCTTTGAGAGTGCCTTAATTGATACCCTCATCCGCTACCACCGGATGAAAGGACGCAACACCCTATGGGTACCCGGAACAGACCACGCCAGTATCGCCGTCCACTCAATGCTGGAAAAGCAACTCAAGAAAGAGGGTAAAACTCGCTACGAACTGGGACGGGAACAATTCTTAGAACGCGCTTGGCAGTGGAAAGCTGATTCTGAAGGTACAATCGTTAACCAGTTAAAACGCTTGGGTGTCTCGGTTGACTGGACACGGGAACGCTTTACTTTAGATGAAGGTTTATCAAAAGCTGTTTTAGAAGCCTTTGTGAGTCTCTATGAATCTGGATTAATTTATCGTGGCGAATATTTGGTGAACTGGTGTCCCGCTTCTCAGTCGGCTGTGTCCGATGTGGAAGTGGATAATCAAGAAGTTGATGGTAATCTTTGGCATTTCCGTTATCCCCTCAGCGATAATTCTGGTTTTGTCGAAGTGGCGACGACTCGACCGGAAACTATGTTGGGTGATACGGCTGTGGCTGTTAACCCCAATGATGAACGATATCAGCACTTGATTGGCAAAACTCTGACTCTGCCAATTATGCATCGGGAAATTCCCATTATTGGTGATGAGTTTGTTGACCCCACCTTCGGAACTGGTTGTGTGAAAGTGACTCCCGCCCATGACCCTAATGACTTTGAAATGGGTAAGCGTCACAATCTGCCAATGATCAACATTATGAATAAAGATGGCACTCTCAACGACAACGCTGGGGAGTTCCAAGGAGAAGACCGCTTTGTTGCCAGAAAAAATGTTGTATCTCGCTTAGAGGCAGATGGTGTGCTGGTGAAGGTGGAGAATTATAAGCATACCGTTCCTTATAGCGATCGCGGCAAAGTCCCCGTTGAACCACTACTGTCTACTCAGTGGTTTGTGAAAATTCGCCCGATGGCTGATAAAGCTTTAGAATTTCTCGACAACCAAAATTCACCAGAGTTTGTCCCCCAACGCTGGACTAAGGTTTATCGTGATTGGTTAGTTAAGTTGAAAGATTGGTGTATTTCTCGCCAATTATGGTGGGGTCATCAAATTCCAGCTTGGTATGCAGTTAGTGAAACGGGTGGTCAAATTACTGATAACACGCCGTTTGTTGTCGCTAAATCAGCCGATGAAGCTTGGGCTAAAGCTAAACCACAATTTGGTGAAAATGTCCAGCTAGAACAAGACCCAGATGTACTAGATACTTGGTTTTCTTCTGGGTTGTGGCCGTTTTCAACTTTGGGTTGGCCAGAACAAACTCCAGATTTGGCAACTTATTACCCTAACAGTGCTTTGGTTACTGGCTTTGATATCATCTTTTTCTGGGTGGCCAGAATGACCATGATGGCAGGACATTTTACTGGCACAATGCCTTTTAAAGATGTTTACATCCACGGGTTGGTGCTGGATGAAAACGGTCAGAAAATGTCGAAGTCCAAGGGGAATGGCATTGACCCACTGTTATTAATTGACAAATATGGTACTGATGCCCTGCGCTACACCCTGATTAAGGAAGTGGCTGGTGCTGGTCAAAATATTCGGTTAGAGTACGATCGCAAAAAGGATGAGTCTGCATCGGTGGAAGCATCCCGCAATTTTACTAACAAGTTGTGGAATGCAGCCCGGTTTGTGATGATGAATTTAGAAGGACAAACTCCAGCACAACTAGGTCAACCAATTGCCACAGAATTAAGCGATCGCTGGATTCTTTCTCGGTATCATCAAGTTATCAACCAAACTAACAATTACATAGATAACTACGGTTTAGGGGAAGCCGCTAAGGGTTTGTATGAGTTTATCTGGGGTGATTTTTGCGACTGGTATATTGAACTGGTAAAATCCCGGTTGCAACCAGATGCTGACCCCATATCCCGCAAGGTTGCCCAACAAATCCTCGCTTCCGTGCTGGAAGGGATTTTAAAATTACTGCATCCTTTTATGCCCCACATCACTGAGGAAATTTGGCAAACGCTCACCCAACAGCCAGCCGATTCTCAGCAAAGTTTATCTTTACAACCTTATCCAGAAGCGGATAATAACCTGATTAACCCCACGTTGGAAGCACAGTTTGAACTGTTAATTGGCACTATCCGTACAATTCGTAATTTACGCGCTGAAGCAGATATTAAGCCAGGGGCAAAAATTACGGCGAATTTAGAAACGGGTAATCCCCAGGAAGAGCAAATCCTTTGTGCGGGACAATCTTATATTCAAGACTTGGCTAAGGTGGAGAATTTAACTATTACTGGCGTTGGTGCAGTATCTCCAAAAGCAGAAATCAGCCAAACCGTGATTGAAAAGAAACCTCAGCGGGGTTTGAAAACCATTGGCTGGATAATTGTCGGGTTAGTCTTTGCCAGAATAGGTTTAGCTGCGGGGTATGCAATTAATGACATTCCCATTGTGGGTACTTTCTTTGAAATAGTTGGTTTGGGTTATGTCACATGGTTTGTGTCCCAAAATGTATTTAAACCCCAGGTAAGAAGTAAGTTTTGGGCCAAGTTATTCCAGACAACTACAGATAACGAAAAGCCACAAACACAATTACAACAGCCAGCAACACGAGAAAATGTCATCGCTGGGGTTGTGGGTACGGTACAAGTGGTAATTCCCTTAAGTGGCGATGTAGTAGATATTGCTACCCTGCGGGCCAAGCTAGAAAAAAGCCTCAACAAAGCCGAAACCGAAGCCAATTCTTTGAGTGCGAGGTTAAGCAATGCCAAATTTGTAGATAAAGCCCCAGCCGATGTGGTGCAGGGTGCTAGGGATGCTTTAGCCGAGGCTACCAAACAAGCGGAAATTTTACGCGATCGCCTGCGTACTTTGGCGTAACTGCAATGGATAATGGTTGAGTAGTACTTAACCATTATCTAGACAAGTTTCTCAAAAAACTCAACCAGAAAAATATTTGGGAAATTTAAAATCTAAAATATAAAGTCATGCTATATCTAGCCCAAGCACGTAAAAACGAATTTTTAGACCAGTACCAGTTACGTTTGTTGGCACGTCAAGAAGCAGACAATCTTTGGGTAATCATCCCCGAAGAAGCTTTTATTTTGTTAGGAAAAGGTAACACTATGAGCGAGAAATTGCTAGTTTTAGTGGAGCTTGCTGAGAGTGGTGATATTGAGAAGCTGGAAGAAGCTAGTGATTGGGTACTAAATTTAGTCCAAACTTACCTCAGCGCTGGTATGTCGCCCCAAGATTTACAACAAGAAGTAGAAAGAGCAGAAAGTTGGCGACAATCTCTAACTTTACAAAATCAAGACTTGGCGCGACGTTCCCTAGAATTGGAAGCCCGTCGGGAACAAATTCAAGCTTTAGAAGAAAGTATCAAACGTGAAAGAAATTTTAGTCAACGGGAATCTCAAGGTGAATCTTAAAGATGAGAAAGAAGGGGGATAAGGAAGTACTTTTATTTTTATCCCCTTGTCCCCTTGTTCCTACATTCTTACAGGTAAAGAAACCCTTGCAGGTCTTTCTAACTGACTTCTATCGGTGCTTTTCACTTCTTCGGCTGCTAACAACTCACGAATCAGACGTGCTATGGCTTTTTGGGTTAAGCGATTGGTAACTTGCTGTCCTAAACGCTGTACGCCTGGATTTACTAATAATTGGGCCAGCTGAGGAGCCATCTGCACTGGGTCAAAGCCACGGGTTTCTCGGAGAATGTTTAAAATGCGTTTAATATGCTCTAAGGTTTGTTGTTGCTCAACTGTCGCTCCAGGAGTTTCGTTGACTGCTGTTAAACCTACTCGTTCTCTGAGGACGTAAGTGAAGTTGTGTAAGACATTTTTGCCCAAAGCATTCAAGCCATTAACAAATTCATCTACTAGCTTGTCACGAATAAAAGCTCCACGTTCAGAAGAAAGAAACTCTAAACCCTGATCTAAAACTAGATTAAAGTCATAGTCTTGATTTTTCTTGGCATTGCGAAGTAAGTTTTCTAACCGATTCCAACGGAATTTACCCTCTTTAAATAATAAGTTTTGCAGAGATGTTCTTAATTGCGTTGAGGGATCAGTTAATAGGCGTTTAGCAACGTAAGGATAAGCTTCACTGAGAACTTTGAAGTTGGGATCTATATAAATTGCAATACCTTCTAGGGTAACCAGGGAGCGAATAATTAAAGCGTAATAAGGCGGTACCCGGAAAGGATATTCATACATCAAAGCTGATAATTCATCGGTGATGCTTTTGATGTTCAAATCAGCGACACTGGCTCCTTGAGCATCAGCAAAGACTCTAGCAAAAGCAGGAATAATTGGTGTTAAGTCGGTTTCTGGTGATAAGAAATCTAGCTTTACGTAGTCGTTAGCTAAACCTTCAAAGTCACGGTTGACGACGTGGACGATCGCTTCAATTAAACCATAGCGCTGGGGTGGCTGAATCTCACTCATCATCCCAAAGTCGAGATAGGCCAATTTGCCATCTGGTGTGGCTAGCAAATTACCTGGGTGGGGATCAGCATGGAAAAATCCGTGTTCTAATAGCTGGCGCAAGGAACATTGCACACCTACTTCAATGAGATAGCGAGCATCGATACCTTGGGCATTAATTTCTACTGTTTGCGTTAATTTAGTACCGTTAATCCACTCCATCGTCAAGACGCGACGATTGGTATATTCCCAGTAAATTTTCGGTACATAAATGTCTTTTATGTGACCATATAACTCAAAGAAGCGCTCGGCATTTTCTCCCTCATGAATATAATCCATCTCTTCAAAGATGCGATCGCCTAATTCATCGAGAATACCAACTAAGTCACTGCGTATCCGCTTAACTTGGGTTTGTACCCAACCGGCAATTTGCCGCAAAATATACAAGTCAATGGTAATTCGTTCTCTTAAGTCAGGGCGTTGCACTTTAATGGCAACTTCTTCACCAGTTTTGAGTTTACCTTTATAGACTTGTCCTAAAGAAGCAGCTGCAATTGGCTGAGGCGAGAGTTCGGCATAAATCTCTGATGGTGGTGCGCCTAATTCTTCTTCAATAAATTGGTAAGCAATTTCGTTGGGAAACGGCGGTAATTGGTCTTGTAACCTAGTTAACTCTTCTAAATAAGTAGGGGGAACTAAATCTGGTCTGGTGGATAAAGCCTGGCCAATTTTGATGTAGGCGGGCCCTAATTTTGTTAGTAAGTCCCGCAATTGTACGGCTCGACGACGGTCTGCTTTAACGTTAATTCCCCGGCGACTATCCCACCACAACCCAAAAACAAGGGAAAGTGTCGGCCTTAATACAGCAATAATCCGCCGTAAAACTTGCAAAGGTCTACGACTATAATGCTCTCTGATTTCTTCGGGGTTATAGAGTATTGTTGTCTCAGGCTCGGACTTTTGAGCAATTATCAGTTTTGGTGAACGCACAACCAAGGCTGGGTTGCCATTTTCTGGCACTACTTCAGTCACAAGCGTTTCGCCCTCGGTTGGCTGGGAATTAGGGGGAAGTGTCTTAACAATCATGAAAATAGCCACCAGTCAGATTGAGCATGTTAAGTATTGTAACAATAGGGTTACAATACAGCATCCCCCAAAAGGGGATAAATGGGAATAAATTTTAGCTACACCCACCAATCAAAAGAATTATTCACCTTATATCAAGGTAATCCATAGTTTTGCTACACTGAAATGGGCTTAATAGTTTAATAGTAGTGGGTATTGCTGGAAGCTAAAAGATTATGCTTAGTGTTTTGTAACTAAAAAGTCTCGGCAACTGCCCTCACGGAGAATTTTGCTGAATGTTGCTTTGCCTACGAATCGAAAATTTTGCCCTAATTGACCAATTAGAACTGGAATTCGGCGCTGGACTCAATGTTTTAACCGGGGAAACTGGCGCGGGAAAATCGATTATTTTGGATGCCATTGACGCAGCCTTGGGCGGTAAAGTCTCTAGTCGAGTGATTCGCACGGGGACAAATCGGTCAATGGTGGAAGCCACTTTTACTTCTAATCCACCTTTAACTGCTTGGTTGAGTGAACAGGAAATTGATTTAATTGATGATAATTGTGTAATTGTCAGTCGAGAAATTACCGCTACTGCAAGTAATGTCCGGAGTAGATCGCGGATAAATGGGGTGTTGGTAAATCGGCAGATCATGGGAGGAATGCGCGATCGCTTGGTGGAAATCACCGCCCAAGGTCAAACTGTACAAGTGGGACAACCTGCCCAAGTTAGGGAATGGTTGGATGTGTACGGTGGTGATTCTTTATTGCACCAGCGTCAACTAATTGGTGTGGCTTTTAATACTTACCAACAAGCGCATCTCATTTTAGAAAAACGCCGGACATCAGAACGAGAACGCCTGCAACAACTCGATTTACTCACTTATCAAGTGCAGGAGTTGACAGCAGCCAATATTGAAAATCCTCAAGAATTAGAACAACTCATCCAAGAACGAGAACGCTTAAATCATGTAGTTGAATTGCAACAGATGAGTTACAAGGTTTATGAAGCTTTGTATCAAAATGATAGCGAAACCCCAGCCGCAGCAGATTTACTGGGTGACAGCGAAGCAACATTAACTGACATGGTAGAATACGATGCCCAACTGCAACCTTTGTTGGATTTGGTGCGGGATGCTCAAACTGCCATGATGGAAGTGGGTAGACAAATTAATGCTTATGGCGAAAGTTTAGAAGCTGATCCCCAAAGGTTGGAGGAAGTCGAAACACGTATTCAAGAATTAAAACAAATTTGTCGCAAGTATGGCCCCACTTTAACAGAGGCGATCGCCTACTACGAACGTATCCAAGGTGAATTAAGCGAACTCAACGATAGCGAACAATCTATCGAAAGTCTAGAACAGCAAGTACAGGCCAGTTTAGCCAAGCTGACTCAAGCTTGTGGCAAATTAACTCAACTGCGGCGACAAACTGCTGCTAATTTAGAATCCCGATTGCTTTTTGAACTCAAGCCTTTAGCGATGGAAAAGGTACAGTTTCAAGTAGAAATCGCCCCTACTGCCCCCACAGTTACGGGATCTGACAAAATTACATTTATGTTTAGCCCCAATCCTGGGGAACCACTACAACCCTTAATGGCCATCGCTTCTGGTGGGGAAATGAGTCGGTTTTTGCTAGCGCTGAAAGCTTGCTTTAACCAAATAGATGCGGCTGAAACAATGGTATTTGATGAAATTGACGTTGGCGTGTCTGGCAGAGTCGCCCAAGCGATCGCCGAAAAGTTACACCAATTAAGTCAAAATAATCAAGTATTGTGTGTCACTCACCAACCTTTGGTGGCGGCCATGGCTGACCGGCATTTCCGTGTAGATAAGCAAACTATTACCCAAGGTAAAGGTAAAAAAGCTCACAATGGTAACGCCGAACAACGTACAGTGGTGCGTGTGACTAACTTGGATAATTTAACTCATCGCCGGGATGAACTAGCACAATTAGCAGGTGGGAAATCAGCTACTGATGCCATTGCTTTTGCTGAGTCTCTATTATTACAAGCTGCTCATCATCGTGGGGAAAAGAATAATCTCAATTTACATTGATGATGGCAGTCCTTCTAGTGTCCCCGAACCAGTTATCACTTCACCAATAGTAAAGGCTGAAATATCCTGCGATCGCAAAAAACTAATAGTGGCTTCTACTTGATGGGGTGGTACTAATAGCACAAATCCAATACCCATATTGAAAGTATTATACATAGCCTCAGCACTGACTGAACCAGCTTGTGCTAGCCACTGAAATATAGGAGGAATTTGCCAACTGGGGTTAATTTTAATCGCTTGACCTTTACCCAAACATCTGGGTAAATTTTCTGGTAAGCCGCCACCTGTAATATGAGCCATACCGTGAATTTCTAACCCAGCTTGACGAGCTGCTAAAACAGGTTTGACATAAATTTGCGTGGGTTTGAGGAAAGCTGCGCCGATGGTTTCACCACCTAATAATTCTGGTTTTTCATCCCAAGTAAAACCACCATCACTGACAATCTTGCGGACTAAACTCAAGCCATTACTGTGTACACCTGTACTAGGCAGGGCGATCGCTACATCCCCAACTTGGACTTGGGAACTATCCAGCATTTGGCTTTTTTCCACAATTCCCACACAAAACCCAGCCAAGTCATATTCACCAACTTGGTAAAAACCTGGCATTTCTGCGGTTTCTCCGCCCAATAACGCACAACCAGCTAACCTACACCCAGTGGCTATACCAGCTACCACTTGAGTCAGTTGCTCTTTTTCTAACTTACCTGTGGCTACATAATCTAAAAAAAACAACGGTTCTGCGCCTGATGTCAACACATCATTCACGCACATTGCGACTAAATCAATGCCAACAGTGTCATGACGATTGAGAATTTGAGCAATTTTTAACTTTGTGCCTACACCATCAGTCCCCGAAACCAATACTGGCTCTTTAAAACCCCCTGGTAGTTGAAAACAACCACCAAAACCACCCAATCCGCCAATTACTTCCGGTCTAAAGGTGCTGTGAACCAAATTGCGAATTTGATCGACAAAAGCTCTACCAGCCTCAACATCCACCCCGGCATCCCGATAATCCATTCCTGACTGCACCGTTATCAATCCGTTACCAACTTAGGCTATCATCTTGGAGGTGGTTTGTTGTGAGTCTACATTAAAATACTTCCTCTTCAATGCCACGCCACCATTCACCCAAATTCATTAAGTCTTGGTGTATATCTGCTAATTCATTGGCATAGGTATCTTCGGAAATATTAGCTTGACGTTCTTGCAACTTCTTGAGTCGCAGTTGCACCAATAGCCAAGGTTTGGTGATGCTATTTGTGGATTCCAAGTATTGAGCTAGTTCTGTACTATCCATATGTTTGTTTTAGTTCACTACTTTTTACAATACATTAGACAGTTCAGCCCAGCACCATTTGCTTAACAGATCAAAAACAGCCACGAGCCAAGTCGTGACTGCTAGGCAATATTCAGAAGTTAACTGATTGTCTCTGCTTTGCATATCTGGCAAAAGTCAGCAACACAATCAGCACAAAACTGCAAGTTAATTAGGCTTTAGCAAGATTTGCCGCCGCAAATTCCCAATTCACCAACTGATCTAAGAAGTTTTTGATGAATGCTGGACGAGCATTTCTGTAGTCTATGTAATAAGCGTGTTCCCAAACATCCAAGGTTAGGAGTGCTTTTTTACCATGAGCTAGAGGGTTTTCCGCATTCGGTGTCTTCATTACCTTCAGCGTCCCACCATCATCAATTAGCCAAGCCCATCCACTACCGAACTGAGTTGCAGCAGCGTTAGAGAACTCTTCTTTAAATTTATCGAAGCTACCAAAGTCTTTATCAATCTTGGCTGCTAAGTCGCCGCTGGGTGCGCCACCGCCTGCGGGTGTGAGGGAATTCCAGAAAAATGTATGGTTCCAAACTTGGGCAGCATTGTTGAAGATGCCCACTTTAGAGGAGTCTTTAAAGGCAGTTTGGATGACTTCTTCTAGAGATTTATCAGCAAGTTCAGTACCATCAGTTAGCTTGTTCAGGTTATCTACATAAGATTTGTGATGCTTGCCGTAATGATACTCAAAGGTTTCGCCTTTCATGCCATGAGACTCTAGAGCATTAAAGTCGAAAGGTAAGGGGGGCTGTGTAAATGCCATTTTGTGAAATCCTCTCTTTAACTGTTTTCCAGTTTAAAGCTGTTGTAGCAGCTTAGGAAATTACAGGTTTTATACGTATCAGTTTCATACCCTTTAATATTGGATATAAAACTTAACATCGCCATTTTACTACTAAAAGGAAGATCAAGACAAAGTAGATTAATAATAAGTCGTTTTTCTATAGACTAATGATGATAAATAAAAACTGCTAATACCCCAGGTAAACACTCTTCTAGCCATTAACTGAAACTTGTTCCTGTGATATTAATACCAGATTCTACCGCTGAAATCTATAATCTTGACTATGCAAGGAGATATTTCAGTAAATAGATAACCGTTTAACTTAGATTTTTTCGCCAACTCTTATATATAGCTAATTTCTTAGGTAAAATACTTCTACCTTGAGAAATACGAATTAAATTATTTTTAGTCAGCCTCAAGCTAGAGGTATTAATTTTTCTATTTGTTTATAGTCTCTAATACGGCGATGATATTAAAACTCAAATTACTGTATTTTTAAGCTTCAGTTTTGAGATGGGGGTGTCAGTTTATTAGCAATCACTCCCCACCCCAATTAAATCGGAAATTGTCAGCAGGTTGTCATTACTACGGTTGAGATAAACGCTGTTGGTAATAGTTGACAATTTGTGCGGAAACATCAGACACACTCAAACCATCAGTTTGCATCTCTAGGGCATCCGCTGCTTTTTGCAGAGGAGAAACTTTACGGGTACTGTCTTTCCAGTCACGTTCGGCAATATCCCGTTCTAGCTCCTCTAAACTCACTTCGGGTTGACCTTGTTGCTTAAAGTCTTGCTGACGGCGACGCGCGCGTTCATTGACAGAAGCAGTTAAGAAGATTTTAACTTCAGCATCGGGGAATACATGAGTACCAATGTCTCGTCCTTCCGCGACTAAACCACCTTTTTTACCCCAGCCTTGCTGTTTTTTCACCAGTGCTTGACGCACAGCAGTTTGGGCAGCTATGGCTGATACTTGAGATGTCACTTCAACCGTGCGAATTGCTTGGGTAACATCGGTATGATTAATCCAAACCTTGACTGGGGATTGTAAATCATGGCTGGGAGTCAATTCAATGTTACACCGATGAGTTAATTCTGCGATCGCACACTCATCATTAATGGCCACACCTTGTTGCAGCACTAGCCAAGTCACAGCCCGATACATGGCTCCTGTATCTAAATACACTAGCCCCAACTTAGCTGCTACTTGACGAGCCACCGTAGATTTTCCAGCACCCGCAGGCCCATCAATGGCGATGATAGGTTGGCGATCGCGCAAAATGGTATTATCAATCAAACGTGTAGAACCAAGACGAGCTGCGATCGCCAGCATTCCTTCCTCCTCAATTGTTTCTAAAGACATTAACGTAGTCGGTTCAACCAATTCAATATATTCCACAAATAGAGTACTAACCTTTGCCAGTTCTTGCTGTACCACCGCTATCAGCTTGCTACTATCATGCACACCTGACTTGAAAGCAGCTTCTGCTTGCCGTAAACCTTGAGATAAAACCGTTGCTTGCTCTTTTTCTTGTGCAGTCAAATATTGATTGCGAGAACTAAAGGCAAGTCCCGACGCTTCCCGCATTGTCGGACAAGCAACAATTTCTACTGGCAAATTCAAATCAGCTACTAACCGTTTAATAATAGCTAGTTGCTGACCATCTTTTTGTCCAAAGTAGGCTCGCTCAGGTTGTACCAAGTTCAAAAGCTTAGTCACAATGGTAGCCACACCTTGAAAGTGACCTAGTCGAGAACGACCACACAAACTTGCCATCATAGCAGACGGTGGTATCACTTGTGTCACTTTAGATTCTTGTATACTTTTCTGGGGAACACCCATTTCTTCCGGAGTCGGTGCAAAAATCGCATCTACCCCTGCTTGCTGACAAAGTTGTTGGTCTTGCTCTAAAGTCCGAGGATAACGTCCGTAATCTTCGTTGACACCAAATTGCAGGGGATTGACGAAAATACTGACAATCACCGTAGAATTTTCTTGCCTAGCTCTTGCAATCAAGCTTAAATGACCTTGATGTAAACCACCCATAGTTGGCACCAAACCGACTGCTGTCTGGTACCAGCTAGTCATTTCATTTAGTACCAAGTCTTCGGAAATTTTTAGCTTGTTGTCTGAGTAGCGTTGAGTTAAATAGCAGCGTAAAGCTGCGACTGTTGTCAGCAGGCGCACAAAATACCCCTAGTTCTTTTTAAGCGTCTCCCCCGTTAGTTTATATCTGAAATAGGGGAAAGGGCTAATTGAACTAGGGGAATTAGAAATTAGAAATTAGGCAATGGGGAATAGGGAATAGGAAATAGGGAGTAGGTAAGAATCTAGCTAATCTCCTCTTACTCTAGCCCCTAGCCCCTAGCCTCTAGCCTCTAGGATTATCTTCCCAAAACTTCAATTTTGACAGGTGCTACACCACTATTGATCATGCCTATAGACCTAGCTGCACCAGTAGATAAATCGATTACCCGACCCCGAATAAATGGGCCACGGTCATTGATTCGCACCACGACAGAACGACCATTACGGGCGTTAGTCACCCGGACTCGTGTTCCGAAGGGTAGGCTGCGATGAGCTGCGGTCATGGCTTCTGGATTAAATCTCTCTCCAGTGGCAGTAGGTCTGCCAGCAAACTCACGACCATAAAAGGAAGCTATGCCTTGAAAACTGAGCCGCCTATTGCTAGCTATTTGTTGTGCCGGCTGAGGCATAGAAATAGGCGTGGCTTTTGGTAGATTAGCAATTTCTGTGATGGGAGATGCATTACCCATAAGTCTTCGCAAGCGATTGGTTGCTTGCAATGCATCTTCTGCTAGATTTTTGGTGGTACCTGCTAGTCGGGTATTTTGATTGATTTCCACCAATTCTTGGTCATTGATTTTGATCGCATAGCGAGCGCTTGACTGTTGCTGAACAGGGGCGCTTTTCTTTTGAGCCTGATTACCGCCTGTAGTCTCGTTTTTGTCTTTCCAACTTACAGTAATCTTATCAGCCTCTACATCATTCCGGACTAGCTGGTTAATACTAGCTGCTATTAGACCAGCTCTATGAACCGGGTCATCTTGAAGCGAGTTATTTTGTTGGTTACTCGCATTCGCTAAATTCCCAATACTGGTCAATTGGGCTGAGTCACCAGCAATAAGGGCGTACGATTGCACGCCCTCAGAATCTCCAATTTCTCCAACTTTATTATCAACACTTGCAACTGGCTGAGAACTCAAAAATGTGAGAACTGGAATATTTTTGATAAACAGAGTCGCCGCCTTACGACCTTCAATGTTATGAGGATGAATGCTTGTGATCACAACATCCGAGGTTGGTTTCTCTGCTGAGGATTGAAACTCTCCTACCTTGACCACCTCTTTAACTGGTGATTCTGGGGAAACTTGATTGGCTTCCTTGGTAGTTTGAGTGCGCCCCGATAAAGGCATTCCCCAAACAGCTAGAAACAGAGCGACAATAGTCCACAAATATCTTTGATTCATGCGTCCGATTTTAAAGCGACTGTAGAACAGCAGTTACTTAGTTCGCGGGTTTTTGTGCCAACTGTAGTGGCATATTCCTAATAACTCGAACTTGTTCCGCTTTCACTTTTTGTTTGTAACTGCAACAGACTAACACGAACTTTTGTGCTTGGGGATCAGGGTTTTAGCGTAGAGAATTATCACTTTGGGAATTTCTAATTGCAATTTTTAGGGTGAAACCTTTCTCAAATGCGGATTTTGACGATGTAACGTTTTTTTCGCAGATCAAAAATTTCTATAGGAAAAATTAATGATTTGGGGATTTTTAATTAGCTGTAACCCTCCGGATCAGAAAATGTACTTTATAAGACATATAAAATTTTAAAATACTATTTATTACAATTTAATATATTTAAGTAAAATCGCGCTCAAAATACTTAATTAAATTTAGTTTACAAAGCTTTTATATTGTTGTATAACCAGTCTGTATCAAGCCTTACAAATAATATTTTCAAAAAATCAATCCCCCGTAATTGTTTTAGTTTAAGTATTTTAATTACATGGTTTTTACGGCAATATGCTGATTTTATGAGAATTTAATAGTATTAAATAGAACTTATATTCTAGCTATAAATACTTAAAACGCTGGGCGCTTAATGTATCTATTATTTTTATTTTAGTAAAGTAAAAGTAATGATGAGACAATTAAAAATGCTTGATTAATATGTGCGAATAAGTTCCTGTGTATCAAAAATTACGCAAAAACTCGCTTGCTAAATTTAAACAAGTGTGATTTTTTAAGCAAACTATCGGCTTCATGGCAAATTCAGTAAATCCAGAAGATTTAGAAATACTTCCATCGCCACTTTTAGCTGTTCTCAACGATTTGCATTCTCAATACAAGTCTTTAAATGAAGGCACACTAGCAAACTATATTCCAGAACTAGCAAAGGTAAATCCGGACTTATTTAGTATTTGTATTGCGACTGTAGACGGCAAAATTTATCAAGTCGGGGATTACCAACAGACATTTACAATTCAGTCAATATCTAAGGTGTTTGCTTACGGACTGGCCTTAGAAGATCATGGACGGGATTATATATTGACGAGAGTTGGCGTGGAACCAACAGGAGATGCATTCAACGCGATTATTCTAGATGAGCCATCAAAGCGACCGTATAACCCAATGGTAAATGCCGGTGCGATCGCCATCACTAGCTTAATCAAAGGATCTGGCCCCACAGAACGCCTCAACCGGGTTCTAGAAATGTTTCAAAGATACACCGGACAGGATGCACTAGTGGATATATCAGTATTTACTTCCGAACGTAGCACGGGACATCGGAACCGCGCGATGGCACACCTGATGCTGAACTTTGGCATGATTGACCACAATATTGAAGAAGCTTTAGATCTTTACTTCCAGCAGTGTGCCGTGATGGTGAATTGCCCAGACTTGGCCGTAATGGCAGCTACTCTTGCTAATAAGGGTATCAACCCAGTTACAGGTAAACAGGCAGTAAATAACCTTTATATTAAAGATATTCTCAGTGTGATGTACACCTGCGGTATGTACAACTTTGCGGGTGAATGGGCTTACAAAATTGGGTTTCCGGCTAAAAGTGGTGTTTGTGGAGGAATTATGGCTGTTGTCCCCCGTAAAATGGGCATTGCAGTATTCTCACCACTATTAGATGTGCGGGGTAATAGTGTCCGGGGAGTGAAAGTATGTGAAGAACTTTCTCAACGGTTGCAGTTACATCTATTTGAATGTTCCGGAGAAGATTAGGGGCTAGGGGCTAGGGGCTAGACAGTAACGCTCAAAAATTCAAGATGACTATATATATAAGTATTATTCTCAATTTGGCGACAATTATGGGAGGTCTAAATGGCACAGGTTGTGATTGTCGGTGCGGGGCCAACAGGTGCGGCACTGGCCCTACTGCTTGTACAGCGTGGTATTGCGGTGACACTAATTGAAGCGGCTAAGGACTTTTATCGTGTATTTCGCGGTGAGGGGCTAATGCCCAGTGGGTTAGATGCATTGGCACAAATGGGGCTATCGGCATTGTGGCAGCAGATTCCTCATCGACAACTCAACGCTTGGGAATTCATTATTAATGGGAAACAGTTATTTCGAGTAGAGGAGCCAATGGGGGCAAATTTACCTTGTACACTCGTCTCACAACCTCCCTTGCTCCAAGCATTGATTTTAGAAGCTCAAAATCATCATGAATTTAAATTGATCCAGGGTGTCACTGTTAAAGATGTTTTGTGGAAAGATCAGCGTGTTGCCGGTGTCTTACTCAGCGATGGGCAACAAATTGCTGCTGATCTTGTAATTGGGGCGGATGGACGCAACTCAATTGTGCGAGAACGCGCAGGCTTAAAATTAGTCCGCCAACCTAAAAATATAGATATTCTCTGGTTTAAACTGGCCTCCACTCCTGAGTTTGCTGAAGATAATGTGTTTCGGACTATTGTGAATAGCGATCGCGTGTTTAGCATCTTTCATGGAGCCGAGTCAGGTAAACTACATCTGGCTTGGGTTGTGTCCGCCAACGAAAAAGCTGACTGGAAACAAGCAGACTGGGGAGAAATTTTCGCGTCTTTATCACCCTCATGGTTAGCAGAACATTTCCATAATTATGCAGACACTATCGAATCTCCCATTAAATTGTCTGTGGTAGTCGGTTCTTGTCCCCAATGGCACGCACCAGGGGTAATGCTGTTAGGCGATGCTGCACACCCTATGTCTCCTGTCCGCGCTCAAGGAATTAATGTCGCATTGCGTGATGTCATTGTTGCAGCTAATCATCTTGTGCCTATATTGCAGGGTGAAACTGAACATCAATATATAGATGATATAGATGTAGCATTATCAAAAATTCAAGCAGAACGTGAGCCAGAAATTCTCCGCTCCCAGCAACTTCAATTACAGGAAGCAGCACAAGGTGAACTCATGCGAAATAATTCACTGGTGCGATCGCTGTTGGTACAACTTGCTCCCTGGTTCGGTAATATTATCAAACAGTCTTGGTTAAGGCGACAACGGGAAATGCGTCAGGGTATAACTCAGGTAACCTTAATTGTCTGATCATCCCGTATCCCGTACCTATTCCCTAAGTGCAGAGCTTGCTAAAGACTCTAGTAATTCTGTCAAACAGGTACCCAACTAGCGGTAAAATTAACATCCATCCCCAAATTGCCCTCCTGCTTACCCCATGTATTGTGATTACCTGGTACAAATTCTGACTGCCCGTGTCTATGACGTTGCCCAGGAAACACCACTGGAATATGCCCCAAACCTTTCTGCACGACTGAATAATCAACTACTGCTAAAGCGGGAAGATATGCAGTCAGTTTTTTCCTTTAAGCTGCGGGGTGCTTATAACAAGATGGTGAACTTGTCACCTGAGATGCTGGCCCAGGGTGTAATTGCCGCATCTGCGGGAAACCATGCCCAAGGTGTGGCTCTAGCTGCTAGTCGGTTGGGTACACGAGCGATTATTGTGATGCCGGTGACTACTCCTCAAGTGAAGATAGATGCCGTCAAAGCTAGGGGAGGAGAAGTTGTATTAAATGGGAATACCTACGATGATGCTTATGCTTATGCTCGTCAATTAGAGGCAGAAAAGAATTTAACATTTATTCACCCCTTTGATGACCCAGATGTGATTGCTGGACAAGGAACAATTGGCATGGAAATTCTGCGACAATACCAGCAACCCATCCATGCAATTTTTGTGGCTATTGGTGGTGGAGGTTTAATTTCGGGAATTGCTGCCTATGTTAAACGGTTGCGTCCGGAAATCAAAATTATTGGTGTTGAACCTGTGGATGCTGATGCCATGTCTCAATCATTAAAAGCTGGACATCGAGTGAGGTTGTCCCAGGTGGGTTTATTTGCTGACGGGGTAGCGGTGCGGGAAGTGGGTGAAGAAACCTTCCGTCTGTGTCAGAACTATGTAGATGAAATTATTTTGGTCGATACAGATGACACCTGTGCAGCCATTAAAGATGTGTTTGAAGATACACGCTCTATTTTAGAACCCGCTGGTGCATTAGCGATCGCAGCTGCTAAAGCATACGCCGAACGAGAACAAATCCAGGGACAAACATTAATCGCTGTTGCTTGTGGCGCTAACATGAACTTTGACCGCCTCCGCTTTGTGGCAGAACGGGCAGAATTTGGTGAACGCCGTGAAGCTATCTTTGCTGTAGCAATACCTGAAGAACAGGGTAGTTTGCGAAAGTTTTGTGAATGCATAGGTCAACGCAATCTTACCGAGTTTAACTATCGCATTGCCGATGAAAAAGAAGCCCATATTTTTGTAGGTGTACAAATCCAAAACCGTGCCGATGCCGGAAAAATGGTAGAAACTTTTGAAAATTGTGGTTTCCAAACCATTGACTTAACAGATGATGAACTGACAAAATTACATCTGCGACATATGGTGGGTGGACATTCTCCCCTAGCGCATAATGAATTACTTTATCGTTTTGAGTTTCCCGAACGTCCCGGCGCATTAATGAAATTTGTTGGTTCTATGAGTCCCAATTGGAATATTAGTATGTTCCACTACCGTAACAATGGGGCAGATTATGGACGCATTGTTGTCGGGATGCAAGTACCCCCCCATGAGATGCAGGAGTGGCAAGTGTTTCTCGATAGCCTCGGTTATCGTTATTGGGATGAAAGTCAGAACCCTGCATACAAGCTCTTTTTAGGTTAAATTCTCTACTTAAAATTGCTGAGATTTTCTCATAAAACTAATTTTGCAAGAGGTACAATGATTGTCCAAATTCTAAAATTCAAAAGCTGGTGAGCATAGCCTGATATAAATGTCCCTTGTTTCGTCAGCAAAAGCCCTTCTGCCGTGCATAACTCTAGTATTATCAATCATTAAAATATCTCCTTTTTTCCAAGAAATCTCTGTTGTTATTCTTTCAGCAATTTCATCTAATTCTGTAAGCACATCATGAGGAATTTCTGAATCATCCTCAAACTTTAGAATCTCTGGGTGTAACTGTTTGGTTGGTAACAAAATGTTGATAAAAACTTGATATTTCCCACATTTACTAGGAATAATTGCCGGGCAAATGTATTGAAGATAAATAGATTTATCTGCGTTAATTTTTAGAGACATATCGTTATTTATACACATCTCTTGTAACTTATTCAACTCATCAGTTTTATATTTTATCTGCCATTTATCTTTAGATATATATACAGAAAACTTCAGTTTCTTGTTGCTAAATAATTCTTTAGTTGAAACACTAATTTGCTCAAAAAATTCTTTGCCATCACATATTGTTGTTTGTCCTGCTTCTGATGCTGGATTAGCACAAAAAAACCACAACATCAGTGGCTTTGTTTTCTGATAATACATTTCTCCATGTAACTTAATCTCAAACTGATCATCGTTGACGCTTAAAATAGTCTTATCGTCATCAATAATTCTTCTAGTAAAAGCTCCGCCAGTGTAATCGAGAAAATCTGTACTTAATAAATTGCTGAATTGCTTAAAAATATTAACATCAGTTTCAAATCCTCTAAAAAGTAATACACCAGAGGATTTGAATAAATTCGTAATTTCTTCTAGGTTCAATTCTCAAAGACTAACACTATCATTATTTGTAATTTGGATACCTGTGTTTTTTGATAGTGGTTGCAATTTAATACTCATATAGTTAAATAGCGATTTATTTAATTTTTAGTTTAATGCTGGGCTATAGGCAATATAGCGACATACTACATTTTACAGGTTTAAATAAACTGCGATCGCCTTTTTTATTATGACTTGTCCTATTATGTAGGAAACTGATATAAAATCTTTGAGACTATAGATTTATTAGTTTTTGTGTCAATACCTTATATTTTTGCCAAATGGTGATGCTCCCTATCGTTTAAGTGTTAGATATACTGATATTCATTTATTCATAACTTTATATTAGAGCAATTATATAATTTTATTGGCTTTATCTTTAGCCATATATCCTACTTCAAAACGCCACAGGTATAGATATTTTCAAACATTATACCCGAATGGCATTAAAGTAAAGGCTCTTACTATAACATAACAATAATTAGACAATAGGTTTATTAACTAGTAATTTTACTAACAGTATTTTTATAGTAAAACTACCTGTTGATTGAAACTAAACATAAACAAATAATTGATTATATGATGTATGAGCAACTTATTAGGAAACATAATATATGAACTATTGTTTGGTTACTACCAGAGTCATTGATTTTACTAAATTGTGAATCAAAGACACGATGTTATCAGGTTAACTGGTCAGTAATTTATCAACTCTCACTTTTCACTCAGCATCTATGAAGAGTCAAAATAAACTTCACTTATATTCATTACTAGCTCAGGTTCGATGGTTCAAAAAAAGTTACACAGCTAAAATCATGTTGGTGGCATTTTTAGGAACCCATGTCCCACTTCTGACCTTGCTGTTCAGTTTTGTGATCTCAAATTCCTATTCTTGGGATATGGCGCTACCAGTTTTATTGATTGCCCTGTTAGCTACATTAGTGGGTACTGTAATTACTCTCTATGCATTACGCTTGCTGCTGGCTCCGGTGATTTTGACCTCGGTGGCCTTACAAGACTATCTCAACACCAAAACATTACCCAAACTGCCGACAGAATTTGCTGATGAAGCAGGAAGCCTGATGGCAGATACCTCACAAACTCTTCACAAATTAGACGAATTAATTCACCACATCAGTAATTACGATAATTTAACTGGATTACCCAATCGGGATTTGTTTTGCGATCGCCTGAATCAAACTTTATGCCAACCTCAGCACAGCCAAAAGCTTGTAGCTGTATTCTTACTAGCTATTGATGATTTTATTGGCATGAGTCATGCCTTGGAACATGAAACTGCAAACTTACTTTTAAGAGCAGTTACCCAGCGTTTGATAACTTGTTTAGCACCAACAGATATCCTGGCCCATGTGAGTCGAGATGAATTTGCGATCGCGCGGATAGATCTTCCCTGTTTTGAAAGTGTCATCCACCTTGCCCAGTTGCTACAAAGTACCTTAGCAAAACCCTTCTCTTTAGATGGCAACCGCATTCATATTACAGCCAGTATCGGTATCATCTTTAATGGTTTAGATAATTGCCATGACGTAGATCAACTCTTGCAACAGGCTCATATAGCTTTGTACCAAGCCAAACAGCAAGGGCGTGGTCAACATCAGTTTTATTCCCCAGAGATAAATGCTCAAATCCAGGAAAGATTAGCCCTAGAAAACGAACTACACGGGGCCCTTGAGCGTGGCGAAATGCGAGTTTATTATCAACCTCTGATTGATTTACACAGCGGACAAGTAATAGCCAATGAAGCCCTCGTTCGCTGGCAACAGCCAAGTTTATTCCCATTATCGAAGCTAATGATTTAATTGTGCCTGTTGGTGAATGGGTTTTACGAACCGCTTGCGCCCAAAATCGTGCTTGGCAACTTGCGGGAATGTCTCCTCTTCGTATTTCCGTCAACCTCTCGGCTCGACAATTTGAACAACCGAATCTGGTGCAAGTCGTCAGCCAGATTCTTGAGGAAACAGGAATGGCAGCTGCTTACTTAGAACTAGAAGTGACTGAAAGTTTTTTGATGACTGACATTCACAGATCTGTGAACACCTTACAAAAATTACGAGAACTAGGTATATCAATAGCTTTAGATGACTTCGGCACAGGCTATTCTTCCTTGAACTACTTGAAGCAGTTTCCTGTAAATATGCTGAAAATTGATCGCTCATTTGTGCAGGATGTTATCTCTAATCCTGATAGTGCTGCTGTCACCAATGCCATTATTGCCTTAGCAAAAAGCCTGCGGTTGGCTATCACAGCCGAGGGAGTAGAAACCCAAGAACAGATGGAATACTTACAAAAACGTGGATGTGACGAAGGTCAAGGTTTTTACTTTAGTCGCCCTGCTCCGGCTGAAACAATTGCCCCAATGCTCAAGATGAGTTCTCAATTGAGGGAAATGATGGGAGTAGGGAGTAGGGAGTAGGGTAGGGTACAAAAACGAACATACGTTTTCATTGCCCCATCTCCCCATATCTTTACTCTCCTCTTCCCATAGCCGAGCGAAATGCGGGAACTGGGAAGAGATTTTGAAATCCTGCTATTCTCTGACTGGGAGGTTCTGGGGCAGAGTTCCACAGGGTTTCGTAATAAAAGAAAGTGACTCCTAAACCGCGTGCTTGGGCAGCCCGTACCTGTGATTTAATTTGTTGCATGGGTACAGGTCGATTGCGTAAACCTGTCATGATACCAATGCCTGTGGGAATCATTTGTTGGGCTTCTTGAATTTCTGTGCGGGAAATATTATTGACAAAGCTTTGGAGATCGGGACGATATATCTGCACAATTAGCTCGTCTACAATGTTTTGCCGCATCCAAGCTAGCCAGTCTTGGAGTTGAAATTTGTAAGCAAAATCGTAGTAATTGGGAGAAACTGAGAAAATGGCGTTGGGTTTTCTAGCTTTCACAGCTTGATTAAGTTGTACCATAAACGCTGTGATTTTATCTGCCCGCCAACGCATCCATGATTGATCTTGGGGATTACTTGGGGGACTATTATTAGTTTCTTGGGTGTATAAGGCTATGGTGTAGGGATCGTAACCAAATTCGTAGGGCAAACTCATATGATCGTCAAATTGAATGCCATCGACATCATATTGAGTGACGGTTTCCACTACGAGATCGGTGATAAACTGCTGGACTTCGGGATGGAAGGGATTGAGCCATACAACTTCACCAGCCGCACTAATTGAAGTTTGGCTACCGTCTCGTTTTTGCGTTAACCACTGTGGATAATCCAACGCTAATTCGGAAGTCGGGGGAGCCATGAAGCCAAACTCAAACCAGGGAATTGCCAAAAGTCCCCTGCTGTGGGCTTGGGTAATTAAGTCTGCGAGAATATCATGGCCATCGGAGCCGCGAAACACAAAGGGTTGAATACCAGTGCGTTGTGCCACGGCGCTAGGATACATGACATAGCCAGAATTCCATACCACAGGATAAATTGTGTTGAAGTGGAGCTGCCGTAATTGAGTCATGGCCTCTTGGACTTTGGTACGCTCTTTGAGAACGTTAAAGTCATTGTTGGTAATCCAAACGCCGCGAATCTCCTGACGCGGTAGTTGGGCCATAGCCGGGCTTAAACTATTGAGTAGCAGTACGGCAACAAATGATATTAAAACGAGAATAGGGGAAAACCTTTTGAGCGATCGCTCAATCAAAGGTAATTTCATCAGCTTGAATAATGTGTTAGCTCCCCATCTATGCCATAGGATTCTGGTGTGATGAAATTTACTAGCCATATCATCTACGAACATCTATGTTTACTAAAGGATTTGTTAATTGATAGTTAGTTGTTCATTCCATGCACATTAAATGTTTGCATCCGAAAAATCGCAGCAGACTTAGCACAGTAAGATAGGTGACGTAGCTCTGAAGCTAGTAGTGCCTGTTAACTTTTTTTTCCTGGAAGATAATTCAATTTATATCTTAGGTATAGCGTCGTTTGAGGATTAGTCTTTACAAATTCACTGATAGTATACTTACCAAATATTACTTAGACTTATAGGAAATATTAATTACATAGAAAACCACAGATAAACTATTAATTTCTATCTGTGGTTAATTTTTTGCTGATTTGCTTTTTGCCAAAACTCTAATTATTAGTCGTCATGTCTGCCCGAATATGTGGCAGTTTGATTATCGGAGGAAGCAGCCTCTAATGACATTGTTTGATGACGATTACGTTTAACAAAACGCTCTGTAGTCATCTTAATCACAATATATAAAATTGGCACGACAAACAAACTCAAAAAAGTAGCAATTAACATCCCACCAAACACCGTTGTTCCCAAAGACAGACGACTTCCCGCACCAGCACCTGTGGCAATAGTCAAGGGAAAAATACCCAGCAGCGTCGAAAACGCCGTCATCAAAATCGGGCGTAAACGCCCTTGTGCAGCCTCTACAGCCGCCTTAGTAATGGAAAGCCCTTCATCCCGCAGTTGGTTGGCAAATTCCACAATCAAAATCGCATTCTTACTAGCCAAACCAATCAACATCACTAGACCGATTTGACAGTAAACATCATTGGCAAAACCTCGCATTGATTGAGCTACAAGTGCGCCAAAAATTGCTAAAGGCACTGATAACAGGATAATTAAGGGGTCTATGTAGTTCTCATACTGAGCAGCTAGCACTAAAAAGACAAAGACAATTCCCAAACCAAAGATAATCGGTGCTAAACCGCCAGATTCTATTTCTTCTAATGCAGTTCCTGACCACTCATAACCAAAACCTGGTGGTAAAACTTCTTGAGCCACCTGTTCCATAGCCTGAATCGCGTCGCCAGAACTAGTACCGGGTGCAGCAGAACCATTGATTTCAATTGAGCGAAAGAGATTATAGTGATTAATCGTTTGCGCTCCCACAACATCAGTAGTTGTAATTAAGTTTCTCAAAGGAATCATTTGATTGGTTTGAGAACGAACATATAGTTGACCGATATCTTTGGGGTTAGAGCGAAACTGTTGATCGGCTTGGATATAAACTCGATAATTACGCTGCTGGAGGTTGAAATCATTGACATATTGAGAACCTAAAGCAGTTTGCAGAGTCCGGAAGATATCACCTATGGAAACTTGTAGTGCTTTGGCTCGATTACGATCTACTTCTACCAGCAATTGTGGTGTTTGTGCGGCAAAAGTGCTAAAGACAGCTTGTAATCCTGGCGTTTGGTTGGCGCGACCAAGCAATTGACCCATTGATTGCACTAAATTGTCCAAGCCACTACTACCTCTTTGGTCTTGTAGTTGGAAATTGAAGCCGCCAAAGTTACCTAATCCCTGAATGGGCGGTGGATTCACAGGAAAGACTCTGGCTTCTGTTATGGCGAATAATTGCCCTCGTAACTTACCAAGAATCGCCTGTACTGATTGATCCGGTCGTGAGCGTTCTGCCCAAGGTTTTAATGTGGTAAATATAATACCGTTGTTGGCAGTATTACCACTGAAACTAAACCCACCCACAGCGAAGGTTCCCACGACTTCAGGAATTTCCAAGATTTGTTTTTCTACCTGGGCAATGACATCACTGGTATATTGCAGTGAAACCCCTTGCGGCCCTTGAATCAGTGTAATAAAAAAGCCTTCATCTTCGTCTGGGAGAAAGGCTGTAGGTACTGTGACATAAAGCCAAGCGGTCATTCCCAAGGAGACAATGAATAGTCCAATGATAATGTTTTTGAAGCGGATGAGAAAATGAAGCGATCGCTCATAGCTGCGTTGTACCGAGTCGAGCAACTGATTAACTCGATCAAAAAACCGACCCAGCCAGCCTGTAGGTTTCTGTCCTGGACGTAGCAGTAAGGCACACAAAGAAGGTGTCAGAGTTAAAGCCAGAAAAGTAGAAATCACAATGGAGAAGGCGATGGTCAGGGCAAATTGCTGATAAAGTGCGCCAGTACTTCCGGGAAAAAATGCCACGGGGATAAATACCGCCATCAGCACCAAGGAAGTGGCAATTACTGCACCAAATAGTTCAGCCATTGATTCACTGGCGGCTCGGCGCGGACTCATGCCTTTATCCTGGATAAAACGGCTGATCTGCTCAACTACAACGATGGCATCGTCTACCACCATCCCAGATGCTAAAGTCAAACCAAATAAGGTCAAACTATTAATGGAAAAGCCAAAAACCCTGGCAAAAATAAATGTCCCAATCAGAGACAAAGGCACCGTCAGTGCGGGAATTAAAGTGGTTCGCCAGTCCTGCAAGAATACAAAAATCACAATCACAACTAGTATCACTGCGGCAATTAGAGTCTTGACTACTTCTAACATCGACTCTTCCACAAAAAGTGTCGTGTCAAAAGCTACCTCATACTGTATTCCCGGCGGAAAATTGGGAGCCAGTCGCGCCATTTCTGCCCTCACTCCCCGCGCCACATCTAAGGCATTACTCCCAGAAAGCTGATAAATACCCAAACCTACTGCATCTTTGGCACGATATCGCAAAAATGAGTTGTAATTTTCTGCTCCTAGTTCTGCTCTACCGACATCTTTAAGCTTGATTAAGGTACCATCATCGTTAGTTCTCAGGACAATTTCGTCAAATTCTGATGGTTCGGTGAGTCTACTAACAGCACGCACATCAATTTGATATCTTTGCCCTTCCGGAGCAGGTTCTTGACCAATACTCCCCGCACCGACTTGCAAATTTTGTTCAGATAAGGCATTGGCTACATCCGCAGTCGTTAACCCCCGACTAGCAAGGCGATTGGGATCTAACCACAGACGCATGGCGTAACGGCGTTCACCAAAAATTTGCACATTACTAACGCCTTTGATTCTTTTTAAGGCATCTGCTAAGTAAAGGTCAGCATAGTTACTTAAAAATATATTGTCATATTCATCGTTTTCAGCAAATATCCCAATGGCTAAAAGGATATTATTAGATTGCTGTGATACTCTAACACCCGTGCGTTGTACAGCTTCTGGTAGTTGCGGTTGGGCAAGAGAAACCCGGTTCTGCACATCTACAGCCGCAATATCGCCATTTCGGGATGAATCGAAGGTAGCTGTAATATTAGTCGAGCCATCGTTACTACTACTGGAGGTAATGTAGCGAATACCTTCAATCCCGTTGATTTGCCTTTCTAATATGTTTGTCACACCGCTTTCTACGTCTTCAGCACTGGCTCCGCTATAGTTGGCGGTGACGTTGATTTGAGTAGGAGCAATATTCGGGAAACGAGCAATGGGCAGAGTGGGAAGACAAATCAATCCCAATAACAGCACAATCAATGCACAAACCGTAGCAAAAACTGGCCGTTTAATAAAAAAATCAACAAACATAGATTTGAGAAATTTGTAAATGGAAATCGGTAGTTAGGAATTTAGTCAACCGATTTTGGATTTTAGATTAAGGATTTTCCATCTAACGTCTAAAACTCAAATTCTGCTGCCAAAAATCATTTAATTACGAATTATTCCTGGGGTTTTCCATTCCCCATTTCTGCGGATGCAGGCATGATTGGCGCACCATTTGTGAGGTTAAGAATGCCAGAAACAACGATTTTGTCCCCAGCTTCCAGCCCTTCCAGAACTTGATAATTATTGCCTTCAATAGCTCCTAACTTCACGGGTTTTTGTTGAGCTACCAAATTAGGCATTCCCGGTTTGGTTTCTGCTGGTGCTTGAGCTACAAACACAAAATTTTGCCCCCCCATGCGCGAGATGGCTGCGGTGGGAACTAAAATTCCCGGACGTTCGCTCCAGATGACTTTGGCTTGTACGTTCAGGCGATTAAGTATTTGGTTCTGGGCATTGACAAAGGTGGCTTTAGCAACAATATTCTGCGTATTAGCATTGATATTGGGTGAGATAAAACTTACTTTACCTGTAGCCGCAGGTTTGCCTTCAGCATCTAGTATTTCTACAGGTAATCCCACACGCAACCTTTCGGCTTCATGGAAAGGGACATTTAAATTCAATTCCAAAGAGTCATTTCTATTGAGTGTGGTGAGTTCATCTCCTTGACTGACAAAATCCCCCACCCTTACCGGAATATCACCGAGAATACCCGTTAAAGGAGCGACAACATTTGTGTTTCTTTGTTGGACTTCTGCTACCTGGACTTGGGCGGCGGCTTCACTAACTTGAGAACGGGCTTGAGCAATTTCCTCCGGGCGGGGGCCGTTTTCCAGTTGTCTGACATTTTGCCTTTCTAGTTCTACAGCCGCAGCTAGTTCATCAATATCAGATATTCGACTTTTGCGGAGTTGTTCGAGCCGTCTTTGGGCTTCTTGCAGCCTAGCTTCAGCGCTTCTTTGTTCTCCCAAAAATCCTTCTAGTTGGTCTTGGGAAACAGCACCTTCTGCTCTTAATTGTTGGTACCTCTGACCTCTTGAGCGTGCCAATTCCACATCAGATTTAGCTACTTCAATTTGCGCTTCGGCCTGAGCAATTTCTTCGGGACGCGCTCCACCTTGGGCATTTCTCAGACGAGTTTCGGCTTGAGCTAATCTAGCTCTGGCTTGGGCAATTTCTTCAGGACGTGTACCGGCTTTGAGTTCTGCAAGTCGGGCTTGGGTACGTTCTAACGATGCTCTTGCTTGTCGTAAGCGAGCTTGGGTATCGTCACTTCGCAGGCGAATTATCACTTGTCCTTGTTGGACGCGATCGCCTTCTTTAAATAAAATTTGACTGATCCGCCCGTCAGTCTCTGGCTGGATTGCTACTGAGCCAGGAGAGTCTAAAAAGCCACCAATTACTGAACTGTCTTCTATAGTTCCAGTTTCTACAGTGGCTATTTTTACAGGAACTGCCATCGGTTGACCAGCAGCTGCTGTGTCCCCTGGAGGTGGATTCTCCGCAAGGCTATTTTGCCACCAGCGCCAACCAACACCACCACCGATAATTAACAGGATGATGCCTAAAATTAGAGGCCAACGCCGCCGTTGATTAGTCCGAGGTTTTTTCTCTGGCTGTTCAACGTGTAGGTTATCAGTGACATCTGGCTGTTTTATTTCAGCCGCAACGAAAGACTCAGGCGATTCAGAATGGGGCATATTTGTTTTTTATATATTATGTAGACAGACGGCAAATTAGATAATCTATTACTTGCTGAAAACCCAGATATTTCGGGTTATGGCACTTTTTGGTATTCTTAGAAACTTATATGGTCAGAAAATTACGTGCAAATACTATAACTTGTTCAAGTAGTCAATAAAAAACAATCCTCTGTTGATCCTCTCCTAGAGCGTTTATCGGGATTGAATAAGCGGATTTACCAAGTTTGTGGAGTGTTTGATGCTAAGTTACTCATGAGTGGAATGTAAGTGCTTGCTTGCATTATATACATATGTTGAGTAAATTTGTAGAAATTAGAGGTATTAGGTAGCGATCGCCTCAATGACTTGCGATTAATTCCACATTCTATCGTTTATAGATAGCCCCAAACTACTGGTTTTTGTCAGCCATATATTGGGTAAACCAAATTGTTCAATCAGGGCGAACGCATCTAAATATTGCTACTCGCTCTCCATCAAAAGGAGTAGGAGTAAAATCTGGTGCGAAACCTATATCTGTACTGTTGCCAGACGAGTTAGATAGTTATGTGCGTAACAAGCCCAACCGTTCCGAATGGTTGCGGCAAGTTATAGCTGAGGCTATCGAAAAAGAAATTTCTGCTCAATCTCAAAAACTGGAGTTTAGACTAGGCAGCAAGAAAAGACTCAGCAACGCTGAGTTGAAAAGAAACAGAGTTCAGATATGAAAATCTATAGTACTAAGCAGATTTTGATTGCTCTTTGCGGGGCTTCGTTGTAGTTTTTTTAACTATGGGATAGCGAATTCTACGTTTACGTGGTTGATCAGCCTTCCAGCCTGGAGACTTTCCGCGAGGTTTGGGTGGTTGGGCTGGAGTACCAATCGCCGCAAAAACTCCTCCCATAGCTTGGGCGACTCTTCCAGGGGTCAATTTATCCAGGGACTTTTGCCATTATTTGAGGGCTGTACTGCTTCGCAGAACCCGTAGGGTAGCCCTCACTACAAACCGTCTTCTTGAAGGCTGATTGCGTCTTCATCTATGGTATTACGGGCATGATTTAGCACCGCCATGATTTTTGTAATTGGGGTTGGAGTGCTTGTTCGCTTTGTACATGAATACCAGGGTAATCCCAATTAACCAACGTCGATTCTGATGGTGAAGTTGTATTTGGCCACAATACCCAACGACTACCTGGTGGTAAGGAAGAGAGACTTAAAGAATTTTGAGTTAGCCAAATCACAGGATTGTTCTGGCGGCGATCGCTCGTGTTAATCTCTTCGTGGTAAGTCGTTGCAGCTAAAGCTTCCAAAACCAGGCGATCGCCTTGAATTAAACCTGTCGCTGCTGTCCAAAGTTGCACTGGTATTTGCTGTTTTTGTGCGTAAAAATACAGTGATGCTACGGCAGTTACAGCTTGTTCAAAGTTTTCTGTATCCCAATTACCAGCACTATCAAGGGCAATTACAATTTCTTGTCCGCCTGTAACTATTTCTAGTTCTCGTACCCGTAATTCACCGTAACGCGCACTAGTACGCCAGTGGATCAGACGAGTGGGATCACCAATGCGGTAAGGACGTAGCGATCGCACCAGTCCCGATGTAGCTGTCTGCAAAGGTCTGCCACGAGGATCACTTTTTTTGCTGTCATCTTGTCCAAATTCATCGATTAAGGGGCAGGTAGTCAAAGGTAATACTGTGGGATAGACAATCGCTGTGGCAGCACAATCACGCTGACGGCGACACCAAAACAATCCTAAAGGCGCACCACTACCCAGTTCGACGGTGTGCCAACGATAAATTCCCCGACGCTGGGTTGGCTGATAATATACCCAACGGTAACTGCCTTGTTTGGGAATTGTTTCTATAGCCTGATGTACTGGTTTTCCTAAGACAAAGGGTAATATATCCTCCACCTGCAACAAGTTGACAGAGTGTCGTGTGGGATTGCAGATTTCTAATTCCACAGTTAGGTCGTCACCTGCTGATATCGGCGACATGGGATGACGTTTCACCACTAAACCAACAAGCGATCGCGGTGGTAAAACTGCGGCTATCACTAAAAGGGCAAAACTTACACCGCTAATAGCGTATAGCCAGCCAGCCATAGTATTCACAGCCGCCCCAAAAAAACAAATAGCAATTCCCGCGAGTACCCACCCAGTGTATGTAGGCGTACTAGCACGGATTTCTAACCAGTTAGTGATGGGTTTAATGATTTTCATGTTTCTTTTTTAACCCAACACTGATAAAAATTCACAGATGTCTTTTCATATCATGGGGAAAAGTCTACAGAAAATCTAATTTTCCCACCAGAAATCCAAAGTCTCTCTCCTCGCAGGAGAGAGATTTAGAGAGAGGTTTTCCAGATACTGTAAAAAATTAGCTCACAAAAATTAAATGACTCAATTCCTGCATCTAATACGACTAAGCTATAAACAGGGTAAGTTATGACAATTTGCTGCTTCTGGGCAAATTAATTGTTTCAGTAAGTAGGCAATAAGATTCAAAAAAATTATACAAACCTCGTTTTTTGGCAAAGAAAGGCTTTCATGGGTGAATTTACTTTAGTTTTAGATTAATTTTTAATTATTATGGCACTTCCTGTGCTTACTCAGCGCTTTCGGATCTGGTTACAACCACGAAAAGGTTTAGCGATCGCAGAAGCTTCGATTATTGGGATTGTGGCTGCTTTATCTGCGGTACTGTTAAGAGTAGGATCGGGATCTTTGGGGACATGGCGAGTCCAAACTACCCAAATGTTACCAGCATGGTTCATCTTACCTATAATTGGTTTGGGCTTTGGATTTACATCTGGGTGGTTGGTAGAAAGATTTGCCCCAGAAGCAGCAGGTAGCGGTATACCTCAAGTCAAGGCAACTTTAGCTAATGTCCCTATTAGATTATCCTGGCGGGTAGCAGCCGTGAAATTACTCAGTGCCATTGTCACCCTTGGTGCCGGGATGACCTTGGGGAGACAAGGCCCTACTGTCCATGTGGGGGCAGGCTTGGCGGCGGGAATGAGTAGTTGGCTTCCCACTTCCCCAGATCATCGACGGCAAATGATTGCGGCGGGTGCAGGTGCTGGTTTATCGGCTGCTTTTAATGCCCCCATTGCTGGTGTCTTATTTATCATTGAGGAGTTACTTCAAGACTTATCGGGATTAACTCTGGGAACCGCCATTATCGCTTCATTTATTGGTGGGGTAGTATCCCGGTTATTGGGTGGTGGTAGCTTGCAACTCAACCTGGAATTGATACAACACTCCAGTCAGTTTACCCTGCCAGAAATTCCCTTCTTTGTGCTGTTGGGTATTTTAGCAGGGTTCCTGGGGGCATTATTTAATCACGGTATAGTTGCCAGTATAAAAGCTTATCAAAAATTACACATTAGCTTACCCCTAAGAGTAGCTTTAGCTGGATTGGTATCAGGTATTATCGTATCTACATTGCCGGATTTTTTCCGTGATAACACTGGATTAAGAGAGTATTTAATTACAGGTAGTGCCAATGTATCTTTTGCAGTGATCGCCTTTTTAGCTCAGTTTATCCTGACTTTAATTGCCTTTGGCTCAGGCGCGCCTGGGGGATTATTTGCGCCGAGTCTGATATTGGGTTCTTGTTTAGGACACATAATTGGTGTTTCTGCATCGTATTTTTTGCCAATTGATGCCCCTACTACTTATGCGTTAGCTGGGATGGGGGGCTTTTTTAGTGCTGTTTCCAAGGTACCTATAACAGCAATCGTGATTGTGTTTGAAATGACTACAGATTTCAATCTAGTACTACCTTTGATGATTGTTTCTGTGGCAGCTTACTTAGTTTCCGATAAAGTCATGCCTGGATCACTGTATGACAAACTATTACGGTTAAAAGGAATCACAATCACCAAAGAAATTTCTCACGAAGGGATATTATCTAAGTTAACTGCCAACGATGTCATGGAGCAACGGGTGGAAACTCTGGATGCAGACATGACTTTAGATGAGGCCATGCAAGTATTTACCCGTTCCCATCATCGCGGCTTCCCAGTAGTAGAAAATAACAAATTAGTAGGCATCGTCACCCAAGCGGATTTAGTGAAAAAACGCGCTCAAGATTCACAAATAATTGGCGATCGCAACCCTCCAAATAATACCCCGTTAAGGGAAATTATGATCCCCGCCCCGATGACGGTTAGACCCAAGCATAGCCTTAGTAATGTCTTATATTTATTAGATCGCTATCAAATTAGTCGCTTACCAGTGGTAGAAGGGCGGAAATTAGTTGGCATTATTACCCGCGCAGATATCATCCGGGCCCAAGCAGAACATCTCAATTATGGCAACACCAGCCCAGAAGCACAAATAGAGCCTTCCTATGTAGTTTATCAAACGCGATCGCCCAACATCGGCAGAGGCAGAATATTAGTACCCGTAGCTAATCCCGAAACCGCAGCTGTTCTGTTGCAAATGGCCGCAGCCATTGCCCGCGATCGCCATTATGAAATAGAGTGCGTGCAAGTAATGATCGTCTCACGCAACAGTTCGCCATCAGAAACACCAGTAAGAACAGCCAAAAGTCGGCGCTTACTCCGACAAGCAGAAGTCTTAGGCAAAAAGTGGCGTATTCCTGTGCATACAGAGATTCGAGTTGCCCATGATGCCGCCCAAGCAATTTTAGAAACCATTAAAGAACGACACATTGACATTATTTTAATGGGATGGAAAGGTGAAACTTCTACACCAGGTCGGATTTTTGGCAACGTGGTAGACATTATTATTCGCCAAGCCACCTGCGATGTGATGCTAGTCAAGCTAGGACAAAAAGTTCAAAGAATAATTTCGCCCCCATTTCCTACCTTGGGGGAATCCACAGAAGCGTCTACATCTCCCCACCTCCCCACTACCCAATTTAACCGTTGGCTAGTCACAATGGCTGGAGGGCCAAATGCCAGAGTCGCGCTGAAATTATTACCTGCCTTAGTCACATTAGGTAATTATCCCCAAATTCGTTTAACACAAGTATTTAAGCCCTCTGAGTTGAAACCAGATATGTCAGTTTTAGAACAAGCCATCCGTGTACTTATGCGTCGCCGCAAATTATCTAGCAATGTAGTTGCTATACCAGTACAAGCTGATTCAGTGTCCGAGGGTGTGATTAACCTAGTGAAAACCGAAGATTATGATGTTGTGGTTTTAGGGGCATCTCGTGAAGGATTATTACAGCACGTAATACAAGGTAATATACCCGAAGCGATCGCCTCTGGTGTAGAGAGTACCGTAATTTTAGTTAGGGGTGCGATTAGTAATTAGACATTCTTTATATTGTCTTCATCTACTCTCAAACCCAAAATAACCAACTTTTTTACTACGTATCAGCTAGAAAATCAAAAAGTTAATTCTGGGCAAACTCTTGTATTCGGGAACCTTTAGTCAATAAATACATCTCTAGGGTTAGAGTAATCTCTCCTCAGACAGATGTCATAAAAAATATGTATAAATAAGTATATTTATCTATGATGAGGGCATCAAGGGTTTATAATTTTTTCATGAAATTTACGTAAAACTAGTAAATATGCGGAGGTAGATTTGGTATGATACCTAAAGTTTATATTAAGAAAAATAAAAAAAAGTGTAGTTTATGTTATTCAACTCCTTAGAATTTATTTTTCTATTTTTGCCGATTATTCTGGCAATATTCTTTTTTGTAAGTAAATATGGTTATCATCGATTAGCGATCGCTTCTTTAGTAGTCGCTTCTTTAATTTTTTATAGCTGGTGGAACCCCAAATATTTAATATTACTTGTGGGTTCTATGATTTTCAACTTTGGTATAGGTTACACATTAAATAAAAAATCTCGTTCACCAACATTTAAAAAGACGCTTCTAAGTTTAGGAATTGCCACAAATTTAATTCTGATTGGTTATTTTAAATACGCTGATTTTTTCATTACCAGTGCAGGTGATCTATTAGGGCGAAACTTTAACTTACAAAATATTATCCTGCCTTTAGGAATTTCCTTCTTTACATTTCAACAAATTGCCTATTTGGTAGATTCTTTCCGTGGAGAAACAAAGCACTATAACTTCGTAGATTACTGTTTATTTATTAGCTTTTTTCCCCAACTAATTGCTGGGCCAATTGTTCATCACTCAGAAGTAATGCCCCAGTTTGCCGATAAAAGTGTGTATCGGTTTAATCCCGAAAATTTATCTGTAGGCATCACAATTTTTAGTTTAGGGTTATTCAAAAAAGTTGTGTTTGCCGATAATATTGCGGTTTATGCTAGTCCGGTATTTGATGCTGTAAGTCAAGGGATATTCCCCACTTTTGTCGATGCTTGGATTGGGGCGATCGCCTACACATTACAACTATATTTTGATTTTTCTGGCTATTCAGATATGGCAATTGGCATAGCTAGAATGTTTGGTATTAAATTACCAATTAACTTTTATTCACCTTATAAAGCTATCAGCATCAGTGATTTTTGGCGGAGATGGCATATTACCCTCTCTAATTTTTTACGAGATTACTTATATATTCCTTTAGGTGGTAATCGTCAAGGCGAAATTAGACGTAATATCAACTTAATTATCACCATGTTATTGGGAGGACTTTGGCATGGTGCAGGCTGGCAGTTTATTTTCTGGGGTGGTTTACATGGATTTTATTTAGTAATTAATCACCAATGGAACTCTTGGCAAAAACGGCGCAACTTGACAGTCAATAATTGGCTAAGTCAAACAATCGCTTGGTTAGTCACCTTCATCGCCGTTGTTTTCGCCTGGGTATTCTTCCGCGCTGAAAATATGAATGCAGCATTCGTAATTGTCAGAAGTATGCTCGGTTTGAATGGTCTATCATTGAATGCGGAAATTCTAGAAATAGAATTTAAAAGGGCAATTGTGGCAGTTTCTATTTTACTAGCCATCGCCTGGTTTACACCGAATGTTCAGGAATGGATGGGTAAATATGAGCCAGTCTTAAACTTTGAAAAAGTCAAAAAACTGTCGTCCAATGGCCCTATATGGTCAAGATGGCAGTGGCAACCTAATCAAACATATGCTGTCATCACTTCATTTCTAACGGTGATTGCACTATTGCACCTTACCAAAGTTAGTGAGTTTTTGTATTTCCAATTTTAGTGATTCAGTAAATCTTATGCTTGGTTACATCAAAACATACTTCGCAGTGGCAAGCGTGCTTCTGACATCCGTTGGCGCACTCAATTTCGTAGTCGATCCCCTTTGGTATCGTCGGGGAAACCGATTAACTGGAGTCAATGCACCTTTTAACGAGAGATTGACCAAAACTAATCGATTGTTGAATAGCGATATCGAAAAGTACGATTGTCTAATTTTTGGTAGCTCCCGCTTAACTTTGTTAGATACTAAAGCCCTCAAAAAAAATAATTGTTTCAATTACGCTTTTGCGGCGGGAACTGCTGAAGAATTTGCTGAATATGCTAAATTTGCCAAAGAGCAAGGAGTTAATCCCCAAAAAGTATATGTGGGAATAGATGCTTTCAATTTCAAATTCACGATAGATGATAAAAATATGGCATTTAAAGAAGAAGTTGAAGTGCCAGAACCGCAACCCATGTATCAGTCTTATCTATTCTCCATAGACAGTTTAAAGTTTAGTATATATACACTAATTGGCAGATTTCCTCTAGAAAGAGCATACAATCAATATTTCAAAGGCACAGTTTTAGAACTTTCTTACAGTTACAATCCTAAATTTGTGACGAAGAAGTCTCAAGAAAAATGTGATTTTTCTCGTATAAACTCTTACAAGCAAATCCGAGAGACGTTTCCAAATGCTGAAATTATTGGTTACGTAGCACCAGTTTCACCTTGGGAAAAATTTAATCAAAGCTATGCTCAAGGCCTGCTAGATTGCCAGTTGCAAGGTATTCATGAATCTTCCCGGCATTTTAATGAAACATACGATTTTTCCTATCCTTCGCGGGTAACTAAAAATACGAATTATACTTACGATGGTAGTCACTACTATCCATATGTGCATGAAAGAATAGCTCGAATTCTCGAAGGTGAAAATTCCCAGTTTGGTATTCGTGTTAATCAAGTTAGTTTACAAGAATATCAAGAGTTGCACAGAAGCAAGCTCAAAACATTTGTCAAAGAACAAGGTAAAGGTCATCTGTGGTAGAAAATCAACATTTTCTTGAACGACTCACATATTGACCATGAATATTTACCATATAGGGAATCACGTAGGTTATGCCCGCAGAAATCCAGCGTTCCCGATTCATTTGACCTTTGACCAAAGCTGAACCGTGATTGATGATGAATAGAATAGAACCAACTACTAAAGACACTTTTAATGCTGTCGTCCTCATGTCTGGATTAAAAAGACATAAGCCGAATTCCTTGAAAGTTTTCATCTTGAGATAGCTTGTAGAAACTAATTTTTTAGATAAAAATAACAAACTACTGAGATACGCGCCAAACCTTAATAGTATTGTCCTCACTACCACTTACTAGGGTATTTCCATCTGGGCTGATAGCAATGGATGTTACCGTATCAGTATGTCCCAGCAGTGTCCGCATTTGTTCACCAGTTTCTACATTCCAGAGTTTAACAGTGCGATCGCGGCTAGCACTGGCTAAGAGTGTGCCATCTGGGTTAAAGGTAACGGTATTCACTGTTTCATCATTTTCTGTGAGTGTGCGAATTTTCTGTTTTGTCGCCAAATCCCAAAGTTTAATCGTGCGATCGCGGCTAGCGCTGGCTAATAGTGTACCATCTGGACTAATGGCAACAGAAGTTACAGTTTCTGCATCTTCCCCCAGTGTGCCGATAAGAACTGCTTGAGACAAATCCCAAAGTTTAATAGTTTTATCAAAACTGCCACTAGCAAGAGTCACACCATCAGGGCTAATGGCTAGCGATCGCACCCAAGAGGTATGCCCTCTCAATGTCCGTCTGAGTCCTCCTGTACCTAAGTTCCACAGTTTAATAGTGTTATCATCACTACCACTGGCCAAGTTTATGCCATCCGGGCTAATGGCTAGCGCCTGAATCGAATCAGTATGTCCCCTCAATGTGCGGACTAACTGATTGGTGGGTAAATCCCATACTTTAATAGTTTTGTCATCGCTACCACTAACCAAAGTGCGTCCATCTGGACTGATAGCTACAACATTTACCCTTTGGAAATGCCCTTGTAGGGTAGCCATTTCTTTGCCTGTGGCGAGATTCCACACTTTAATATTGCGATCGCCACTACTAACTAAAATTTGGCTATCGGGACTAATGGCTACGGATAAAACCCAATGTTCATGACCATTCAACACCTTAGCTAAAGCCACATTTTGCAAGCTAGTATTAGCCGATTGATTGACAACGGCTTTTGGAATACTCTGATTTTGACTCAACCGAGAAAATAAAACAGTGTGAACACGCCGATACTGCTGATACCAGGAATCGCCGATACCAAATAACAAAATCAAAGCACTTACTAAGACTAAATTTTTCAGTAGCGTATATCTAACTGGTAAAGATGAAGTCTGAGTTACTGAGAGTTTTCCCCCAGACTTACCTGCTGGTGGTAGTGCTAATGGTTGTTTGGGAGTCAAATTTTTAATGACTTCATCAGCCGACTGATAGCGCTCCTGGATATCTTTCCGTAACAGCCTATCAAGGACATAATCCAAATCAGTACTCAACGGACTTCGCAAATATTGCCGCCAATTAGTCACCCAACCATAGCCATATTCCATCCACAACTGAAAAGGAGACACACCAGTTAGCAGATGAAAGCAAGTAGCCCCCAAACCGAACAAATCACTAGCTGGGTAAGCCTTACCGTCTCTAATTTGTTCCAGGGGCGAATAACCGTGAGAACCAATGGATGTACCGCTTCTATTATGTACCCTTGCCGTCAACTGCTTAGAAGAACCGAAATCGATCAGGCTTAATCGCCCATCACCATGACGACGGATAATATTTTCTGGCTTGACATCACGATGAATCACGCCGCGATCGTGGATAAACTTGAGGACAGGCAATAAATGCAGCAAAATTGCTTGAACTTCCTCAGGTCGATAAAGTTTACGTCTTTGCAACTCTTGTAACAAATTTTGCCCATTTACAAACTGTTGCACCAAATACAGACAATGGTCTTGCTCAAAGTAAGCTAACAAAGTCGGTATTTGTGGATGTTCTCCCAGTTCTTGTAGGCGTTTTGCTTCCGCAGCAAATAATTCGACAGCTTTCTTTTGCGACCAAGTTCCTTGAAACTTCGGCGCTAATTGCTTAATAACACAACGTTCATTTAACTTATCTGTATCTTCGGATAAATAGGTTCTGCCAAATCCCCCCTCATCGGAAAGTACCCGGATGACACGGAAGCGATTTCGCAAAAGCGGCACCAACAGAGTGCCACAAGCCTGGCATAACTTCTTTTTGTCAGGATTTAGGGGATTTGAGCAATCGGGATTTAAGCAGCAGATCATTCTCTGACAGGCGCGACTGCACAACAAATTATGCTAAGTTTGCCCCGAAATTTCCCTTAATTTAAACTTGGCTCTCGCGTAATTATGGTAGAAAACACTGCTGTAGGGGATTGGGGAATTACTTAATATAGTAAATTTTGGTAGATGCTAGCCCATTTTCCGTTAAGTCGGAAAACTACAAGAGCCATAATATTACTTATTTTCTAGATTATATAGCAGGGAATGGGGAGATGGGGAAGATAAAAACAAAGATGTTGGTACTCACCGAAAATCTTTCCCCCCTGCTCCCTGCTCCCTGCCCCCCTGCTTCTTCCCCCACTCCCCTCAGTTGGAGGCAAAATGATACTATTAAAAGAGTTGCAAAATTAAACTATGAAATACCACCAATCAGTTTCCTAAATGATTGGATTGGATTGTTGTCGTTTTTGAGTTAATTCTTGCTTGAGAACCCATCCATCACATAAATGACTGGTTAGGTTAAATTCTTCTTATAATCAATATCAAAACTTTAATCCTCATCCCCTTGATTTAGTTCCATAATCTGCCATGCTAAAACTCTTGTTGGGCGATCCCAACGCTCGTAAGCTTAAAAAATACCAACCTTACATTACTGAAGTTAACCTCTTAGAGGAAGACATTCAAGCTCTTTCTGACGAGGAGTTAAAAGGTAAAACAGCAGAATTTAAACAGCGGCTAGCTAAAGGCGAAACCCTGGATGATATTTTGCCGGAAGCCTTTGCGGTGGTCAGAGAAGCAGGACGGCGAGTCTTGGGGTTGCGGCATTTTGATGTTCAACTGTTGGGCGGTGTCATTCTGCATTCAGGACAAATTGCGGAAATGAAAACCGGGGAGGGTAAAACCCTGGTTGCTACTTTACCGAGTTATTTAAATGCCCTCACTGGCAAAGGTGTACACGTAGTTACAGTCAACGATTACCTAGCTCGTCGTGACGCAGAATGGATGGGACAGGTGCATCGGTTTATGGGATTGAGTGTGGGGCTAATTCAGTCGAGCATGATTCCCAGTGAACGCCAGAAAAACTATGAATGCGATATCACCTATGTCACCAACAGTGAGGTAGGTTTTGACTATCTGCGGGATAATATGGCGACATCAATGGCTGATGTGGTGCAACGCCCGTTTAATTATTGTGTGATTGACGAAGTAGACTCGATTTTAGTAGATGAGGCGCGGACACCGCTAATTATTTCTGGGCAGGTAGAAAGACCTACAGAAAAATACCTCCGAGCTGCGGAAATTGCTTTCACATTACAAAAAGATGAGCATTACGAGGTAGATGAAAAAGCTCGGAATGTGCTGTTAACGGATGAAGGCTTTGCGGAATCGGAAAATCTTTTGGGAGTAACAGATTTATTTGACCCAGAAGATCCGTGGGCGCACTTCATGTTCAATGCCATTAAAGCCAAGGAACTATTCCTCAAGGACGTGAATTACATCGTCCGCAATGGGGAAGTGGTAATTGTGGATGAATTTACTGGACGGGTGCTACCAGGAAGACGTTGGAGTGATGGACTGCACCAAGCAATTGAAGCTAAAGAACATGTAGATATTCAGCCGGAAACGCAAACCCTGGCAACAATTACTTATCAAAACCTGTTCTTGCTTTATCCCAAGCTAGGCGGAATGACGGGAACCGCAAAGACCGAAGAACCAGAATTTGAAAAAATCTACAAATTAGAAGTTGCGGTAATTCCCACCAATAGAATCAGAAGACGCCAAGACTGGCCAGATATGGTGTTTAAAACCGAGCCTGGTAAATGGCGAGCGATCGCCGGAGAATGTGCAGAAATGCACCAACTTGGCAGACCAGTATTAGTTGGAACCACCAGTGTAGAAAAATCAGAATATCTCAGTCAGCTGCTCAAGCAGATGGAGATTCCCCACGAATTACTAAACGCCAGACCAGAGAACGTGGAACGGGAAGCAGAAATTGTCGCCCAAGCAGGACGTAGAGGTGCTGTCACCATTGCCACAAACATGGCTGGTCGGGGAACAGATATCATCCTTGGTGGTAACTCCGAATACATGGCGCGTCTGAAGTTACGGGAATACTTCATGCCTCGTTTGGTGGTTCCAGACAATGAAGATGTATTTGGTGTACAAAGAGCCGCTGGTCTACCCACAGGACACGGTGGTGGACAAGGCTTTGTCCCTGGTAAAAAAGTCAAAACTTGGAAAGCTTCCCCAGAAATTTTTCCCACTGAGTTGACCAAAGAAAGCGAACAGCTATTGAAAGCGGCAGTGGAAGTGGCTGTGAAAGAATATGGCGAACGTAGTCTACCGGAACTGGATGCAGAAGATAAGATAGCTGTGGCAGCAGAAAAAGCTCCCACTAATGACCCTGTAATTCAAAAATTGCGGGAAGCTTACAACCGGGTGAAGCAAGAATACGAAGAGTTTACCGAAACAGAACACAACGAAGTAATTGAACTTGGTGGTTTACACGTAATTGGTACAGAACGCCACGAATCACGGCGGATTGATAACCAATTGCGCGGACGTGCGGGACGACAAGGTGACCCTGGTTCCACCAGATTTTTCCTCAGTTTAGAAGATAACTTACTGCGGATTTTTGGAGGCGATCGCGTCGCTGGGTTAATGAATGCCTTCCAAGTAGAGGAAGATATGCCCATTGAATCTGGGATGTTAACCCGCAGTTTGGAAGGCGCCCAGAAAAAAGTGGAAACCTACTACTACGACATTCGGAAACAGGTATTTGAGTACGACGAGGTAATGAACAACCAACGTCGCGCCATCTACGCCGAACGTCGTCGGGTGTTAGAAGGTCAAGACTTGAAAGAACAAGTCATCAAGTACGCCGAAAAAACGATGGATGAAATCGTTGATTTCTACATCAACCCAGACTTACCCTCGGAAGAGTGGGAATTAGAAAAGTTGGTAGAGAAAGTCAAAGAATTTGTCTATCTGCTTGCGGATATGCAAGCCAGTCAATTAGAAGATATGTCTGTGAGCGAAATTAAGGCATTCCTCCACGAACAAGTGCGAATTGCCTACGATCTCAAAGAGGCACAGATTGACCAAATTCAACCAGGACTAATGCGACAAGCTGAAAGATTCTTTATCTTGCAACGCATTGATACCCTATGGCGGGAACACTTGCAACAAATGGATGCTTTACGCGAATCAGTAGGATTACGTGGTTATGGGCAAAAAGATCCGTTAATTGAATACAAGAGCGAGGGTTACGAACTCTTCTTGGATATGATGGTGAACATCCGCCGAGATGTCGTTTACTCATTGTTCATGTTCCAGCCCCAGCCGCAGCCAGTGGTGCAAGCATCATCAGAGATGGTTTAATTCCCGGTACGAAACTAAAATCAATCAAACCGAGAACTCGATGAATGATTTAACTGATTCATCGAGTTTTTAGTATTAAGAATATTAACCACCAATAAAGCAAGGTGTGTACGAACTCTTAACTGGCTTAACGGGTGACAAGAAGTCTAAACAGCTTGCCTTATAAATTTTTACAGATTTCTTTACACTGGCGGTAAAGATAAACTGGTTCGCAAATTAGCAAGAGAATCTTTCCAGTGTTCTTCAAAACGATAACTTAATAAAAAATCGGCTTTTTTGCCCAGTTCTTTCCCTTTTTTAAAGTTGGCAAAAATTTCACCTCTTTGTTGAGGGGCAAGCAGAGGATAAAGGCATTGAGCTATCCATAAACCGATTTTTAATGATTGACTATAGTTTTGCTCAACTGCAACAGCAAGTACACCTATTTCTCCAGCATAGCTAGTGTCAAAACCGAGTAAAACATGAAAAATATCGTGAGTAACTACATAGCGCAAAGCAAAGACATTGTGTTTAGCAATTTCCTCCAATGCTGGACTGACATTGAACGGTTGTAAATGATTAATTTGCATATGATTGGCATATTCTCGTCCTAAAGTTCCTGGAGGATATTGGCTTAATATCTCCAAATTAATTGGGGGATGATATCCCTCTACTGCTTGTAATTTAGCAGCTACTGCTGGTGAAACCTTGGCACCAAATAATTCAGATTTGAGAATGGCAATATCACCTAAATGTTCCCAGTTTTTATTAGTTAGCAGCAGTTGAATGTATTTTATTTTTTTGAACATAACCACCCTCCCATCTTATGGGTGATGTGTTTGTAGTCAGGACTTGAGTCCTGAATGTGCTAAATTCTCCAATGATTACTACAAACTTAGCAAAACTTTAATCCCTGGTGCATTAGCCTCCGGCATAACACAACGGTATTGAACCTCGCATGACTAGAAATCACGCGATTCCTGCTTCAACGATCTCTGCCTGAATTGCTCCAGGACTAACAAGTTCTCCACAGGCGTTTAAAGCATCCGGCGCACCGATGGCGGCTATATTTTGACTACGCTCAGTCACCAATATTGTCAATCCTTCACTTAATATATTCCTAGCAGCATTCTCATCTCTGTAATTGTAATTATGACAACTAGGACAAGACCATTCACGCAACTTTAAATCTTTGACTAATGGATTGATAAAACCACAACAGTTACAAGTTTGAGATGAGGGATAAAACGTACCAACTTTCTGCACAATTCTGTCATGTCATAAGCCTTTATACTCCAATATGTAAACAAATTTAGACCAACTAGCATCTGCAATGCTCAAAGCTAATTTGTGATTCTTTACCATATTGGCAACTCGCAAATCTTGTCTGCGACACGCTCCGCGAACAATACAGATAATGCTGTTTTCTTTGATTAGACGAGTTGAGAGTTTGTGTAAAAAGTCATCTCTGAGATTCGTAATGTGTTCGTAGGTACGAGCTAGCTTGATTTTTGCTTTGATCTGTTACCATATACTAATCTAACTATAGAAATATAAAGCGCCTAACTCATGACTCGAAGTCACGAGTGTGCGGCTTGCAGAAATCAATCGTTGGTAGGGGCTTTAAGTATGTCTACGCTATCTAAAGCTTTAAAGCAAAGTGAGTTGCTAAATCGACTGGTGCTGGATCGGCAAACGGCAGAGGAAGTTGGTCGTGTTTCTAGGCTTTTACTAGATAGTCAGGCCCAATCAGTTGTGGGACTAACCTGTAAGTCCGGTTGGCTGGGTGGTAAGCACAAAACCTTTACCTGGAAACAAATTGAAGCCATTGGTGAAGATAGTGTTTTAGTTAGACATGAGGATGATCACACCTCGACAATCCCGGAATCTGTGAAATTTGTGATTGGAAGTGAGGTGTGGACAGATGCTGGTAAAAAAGTCGGACAAATCCAGGATTTTCTCTTTAATGTGGAAACGGGAAGTGTCATTAAATATATGTTTTCGCCTAGTGGTTTGCAAGGACTAATGGAAGGCATATATTTACTTGAACCAATTATGATTTCTAGCGTCGGCGATAAGCGCGTTATTGTCTTAGAAAAGGCAGTGCAAAATCCTCAGAAATATGCCGAAGGATTGAGTGTAAAAATTAATCAAGCCACTGAATTTATTCAAAATGACTATGAACAAACAAAACAAGATTTTGAATTGTCTCTAAAAGCACGCTCACAAAAGGCTGTTGATCAAGTTAAAAATTTGGCGCAAACAACTACGGAAAAAGCCGAGGAAACTATCTCGGAAGTTAAGACTAAATTCCAGAAAAAAAAATCTCCATCTAGTCTTGAAGAAGATGTTTTTGAAGATGAAATATGAGCCTGGTTTTGGAGAAATACCTTGATTCATCACACTGGTTATGTTTCTTTTTCCGCAGCCAAGCGATCGCAATACATAGCCCACGCAGCAGCAAATATACCAGTAATCGAACTAGCGATCGCAGCTTTCACACCCCATCCCACAGGCCCTAACCAATCAGCTATTTCACTGACAATGGCTGTAGTAGCTTTGCTAACAATATAAGCTGTACCTGTAGCCGCTAAGGTGACTAAACCCAACTCCGATAACATTTCCACAATTCCTTTACTGGATAAATCCTCATGAAAGTAAATTTTCCAGATGGTCGTGTACATGGCAACATCTGATGCAGTTAAGACAATTTGTTTGGGTATTTCTACCCCAGGCGTTGGCGCAGCCGCAGCTGTCCCACTACCAATGGCATAAGTAGCGATGGCCAAAGCAGCTTCTAATCTTTTTTTGCCCAGATTACTCATAGTATTTAACTCCTTTATTCTTACTCCTCCTTAGGGTAGATCATCAACTCACCAGATTGTCTGAAGGTTTTATCTACTCCATATTGTTCATCGCTAAAATTCAAATTATTCCGCCCGAAAACTCTGCGTTATTATGTATTACTAAACCTTACTGATTTATTTTTCCTTCTATGGGTATAAAGACTTGCCCGTGATTTGATGTCATGGTGTTAGATGAGTGTTACATTTTTCTTAGCTTTCTTCAATAGCACAGAATGCCAGACGCGGAAACTTACCCAAATCAGCAACAATTCATTGAACAAGCAGAAGGTATGATACTGCAACTAGCTGACGGTAGTATCCAAGCTTGTAATGCGTCTGCTGAGAAGATTTTGGGATTTACTACCCCCCAGCTAATCGGGCGTAATTTGTTTGATTTACCTTGGGAACTCATTTCCGAAGATGCCCTACACCCAGCTATGGTAGCCCTGAAAACAGGTAAACCTTGTTTGCAGGTAGACTGTGGTTTTTATCAGCCCAATGCGCTACAAATTCGTCTATTAATCAACTCACAACCACTATTTCAAGCACAAGAAAGCGCACCTTATGCGGTTATCACGACTTTTAGGGAAATTTTGGCAAATCATAGCCAGACATCTCAAGATGTGGCTGATGTGGAAATACTTAAGGATAGTCAACATCTAATTCAACAAATTGCCCACATTATTCCCGGACTTTTATACATTTATGACCTAGAACAGCAGCGAAATTTTTACGTTAATCACGAAATTGATCAGCTTTGGGGATATAAACCAGAACAAATCCAGGTAATGGGGCGGGATTTATTTCAGAAAATTATGCATCCTGAGGATTTATCTCTTCTGCCTGCCCATTTTGCTAAATTTAAATCTGCTAGTAATGGCGAAGTTTTAATTTTTGAATATCGTATCCTACACGCCAATGGTGAATGGCGGTGGTTTTGTAGCTATGAGACTGTATTTCGCCGCCTGGTTGATGAATCACCACAACAGATTTTGGGTATCGCTTTTGATATTACAGAACGCCGATGTACAGAAGTTGCCTTACAGCAGAGTAACGAAAGGTTTAGGCTAGCGGCGGCGGCAGTTAATGACTTAATCTACGATTGGGATGTCCAAAAAAATACTGTAGAAAGAACTTTAGGACTCACTGAGATTTTTGGCTATACCCCAGAAGAAGCGGAACCGACTCTTCAATGGTGGCAAGAAATCATTCATCCCGATGACTTAGAAATGTTTAATCACAAGTTAACATCTAGTCTGTCCACGGGAAATCGTTTTAGTATTGAGTATCGGATACGCCATAAAAATGGCCACTATCGGTGGGTAGATGATCGGGGGTTTGCCGTCCGAGATGCCGATAATAAGATAGTCAGGGTAGTTGGGGCAACTCAAGATATTACCCAGCGCAAACAAGCCGAAATAGATGTACTGCAACGGGAAATTCAATTAAGACGCTTATTTGATTCCAATATTATTGGCATTATTTTTGCCAATACCGAGCAAATTATTGACGCCAACGACGCGTTTTTGGAAATTGTCGGTTATACACGCGAGGAATTATTGGCGGGTAAGTTACGCAGACAAAATATCACCCCACCTGAATATCATGATCTCGATGAGCAAGGATTAGAAGACCTATTGCGTGTGGGAATATGTACTCCCTTTGAAAAAGAATACATACGCAAAGATAATGCCCGCATTCCCGTGTTGATTGGTGGTGCTTTGGTACATCGAGAACCACTATCTTGGGTCTGTTTTATTCTGGATTTAAGTCAAAGGAAACAATTAGAACAGGCACTGCGACAAAAAGCAGAAGAACTGCAACAAGCCAACAAAATTAAAGACGAGTTCCTGGCCATTCTCTCACATGAACTGCGATCGCCTCTTAATCCCATTTTAGGGTGGTCAACGTTGCTCAAAAGCCACAAGTTAGATGCCGCAACCACAACTAGGGCTTTGGATACCATTGAACGCAATACTAAATTGCAAATGAAACTGATCGATGACCTGTTAGATGTCTCCCGGATTATTCAAGGTAAGCTGAGTTTGCATTTTGCTACTGTAAATTTGGGATATGTCATTGATGGGGCATTAGAAACAGTAAGATTAGCAGCCGCAGAAAAATCTATCCAAATTCACAAGCAGATGAATTTGACTGATGGATTAGTTTGGGGCGATTTTCACCGCTTACAACAAGTTTTGGGTAATTTGCTGGGCAATGCCATTAAGTTTAGTGCCTCTGGTCAACAAATAGAAGTTGCCCTGTCAGTGATTCCCCCAGACAATCAGCACCAGGAAACTGCCAATTATGCCCAAATAACAGTTAAAGACACAGGTAAAGGCATCACCGCCGAGTTTCTCCCCCACATATTTGAATATTTCCAGCAAGCAGATATCACCACAACCAGGAAATTTGGCGGATTGGGGCTAGGATTAGCAATAGTGCGTCACCTAGTAGAGTTACATGGTGGCACGGTGGCAGCAGATAGTCCAGGAGAAGGCCAGGGCGCAACCTTCACTGTGATACTTCCCTTGATTAGAGAAAGCCACAAAGCAGAAAATAAAAAGTTAAAACAAGAGGAGAAAAAATTAAACTCCTCACTTTTAGACGGACTGAAAATTTTGATTGTTGATGATAAAGCTGATACCAGGCAGTTTATTAGCTTTTTATTACAACAGTATGGCGCGATCGCTTCAATGGCAGCAACTGCAAACGACGCCCTAATGATGATTTCCCAGTCACCACCTGATTTATTAATTAGTGATTTAGGAATGCCAGAAGTAGATGGCTACAAGCTAATTCGTTTAATCAGAAATATGCCACCCGAAAAAGGCGGAAATATCCCCGCGATCGCGCTGACATCTTATGCTAGTGAACGCGATAAAAAAGAGGTATTGGCTGCTGGATTTCAGAAACACGTTGCTAAACCAGTAGCACCCAATGAATTACTCACCTTGATTGCAGATTTAATGCAACAACGGCGTAACTGGAATATTTGATCTGGATTTTTTAGCAAATTGTGTGGGGAATTTTCACGGTAAATTTTGTGCCAACACCTACTTGACTTTCTACAGTAATTTCTCCTTGATGTCGTTCTACACATTTCTTAACTACTGCCAATCCTAGCCCAGTACCAACGATATTTTCTACATTTTGACATCGATATAAAGGCTCATAAATTTTTTCTTGTTCTGCTAGGGGAATGCCTATGCCTTTATCTATTACTTGAAAGACTATATTTTCTGCTTCTGAATTTAAAATCAAGGATATATTTCCACCTACAAATGAATATTTAATTGCATTTAATAGTAAATTACTGAGGATAGAATACAAAAGTTTCTCATCTAAATTAGCACGAAAAAGTTGACCCAAATTCATAAATTCTATCAAATGTCTTGTAGTACTAAAAAGCTGTAAATCTTCTACCAAATTCAAACAAAAGTTTTCCACATTAATTAATTGAGGCTTGTAATCTAGTTGTCCTACTTCTGCTCTAGTTAAAGTTAATATATCTGTTAACAAATGATTGATTAATTTTGCTGAAGATTGAATGCGATAGAGATTTTTTAGTTGCTTTTCATCTACTAAATCTTCGAGAATTTCTTTGAGTAATTGAGAGGAAAGTAAAATGATACTTAGAGGAGTTCTAAATTCATGAGAAATCATAGAAAACAAACGAAGCTTTAATTCTCCAAACTCTTTTTCTTGAGCTAAAGAAACTTCTAAGGATTCTATTTTCTCACGTTTCACCCATTGACGTTCCAAGACAATACATAAACTAGCAATCACGGCGAGGCTTAAAATTGTGCCGATAATTTCTATTAATATTCGGAAACGAATACTGTTGTCAGATTCCTCTAGTGAATTGTTTAAATAACTTTGTTCTTCAGTTTTAATCTCCGCCATGACCTGCAAAATTTCTTCTCGCAGTTTAACACTGCGATCGGTAATATTATTTTGGGGAGAAATTGCTGTTGTATCTTGTTGATAAAGTTCGATAGATTCTTTTAAAAGCGCTAATCTTTGCTTAACTAATGACTCTAACCGCTGCAAGCGCTGTTGCTGACTCAAACTAGGATGTATCTGCTCCTCTAACACCCTGAGTTCAGAATGCATATTTATTAGTTCATTTTGATGACGTTGTAAATCTTGTGTATTACCTAAAAAAATATATCCGCGCCGCGCTGATTCTGCCGCTGTCATTGCCGCATAAAAATTGGTTAAAGTATTAAGTGTTTGATAAGTTTGCTGTACCCTATCAGCACCTCTTTGAATTTCACTGGTGTTTTTAAAAGAAGCAAACGTAACTAGTCCCATCAACAATAAAGTTAAACTAAATGCGCCAATAATCCATCTTCCCTGAAAAGACCACTTCATAAATTTATGATGCATCAAAAATGACTTACTTCTATTGCTCAACAAATCCGAGTTTCAGTAAAATCCCATTCTAAACAAAGGATATATTATGCGAATTTTGGTAGTTGAAGATGATATTCAACTGGCGGAGGTACTAACAGAAGCCTTAAGTAGACGCCAGTATGTAGTCGATGTTGCCAAAGATGGAGAAGCGGCTTGGAACTCAGCAGAGTCGATGAAGTATGACTTGGTGGTGTTAGACGTGACATTACCAAAGCTAGATGGAATTAAGTTTTGCCAACGCTTACGGACTACTGGCACTAGTCACCCAGCTTATCGTAACGCTGGCGCACCAGTGCTGATGTTAACCGCCCGTGATACTGTAGCTGATAAGATTGCTGGGTTAGATGCAGGTGCAGATGATTATGTGGCCAAGCCATTTGATTTGGAAGAATTAATGGCGCGGATTCGGGCTTTACTCCGACGGGGTAGTTCGGCGACTACAGTCAGTTTATCTTGGGAAAAATTACATCTGAATCCTAGTACTTATGAGGCTACCTACGATAGTTATCCCATATCATTAACTCCTAAGGAATATGCCATTTTGGAATTGCTGGTTGCTAATGGTAGAAGGGTGTTGAGCCGTTCTAGCATCATTGAACAGGTCTGGTCGGTAGATGACTCTCCGGTAGAGGAAACTGTCAGGTCACATATTAAATGTCTTCGGCAAAAGCTGAGGGTTTTAGGTGCGCCAGAAAATTTTATTGAAACGGTGCATGGGCTGGGATATCGTCTCAAATATGAATAGTCTGGCTAAAGTATGCCTTGATTTTTATGAAAATTTGTATTGTCGGTGCAGGTGCTATCGGTGGTTATTTGGGGGGTAAACTGGCTTTGGCGGGAGAAGAGGTTACCTTAATTGCCCGTGGTCAGCATTTGGAGGCTATTCAAAGCAAGGGATTAGAGTTAATTATGGCCGATGGGTCAAGTCATATGGTGACTCCATCTCAAGCGACTAGTGATATTCGTCAGGCTGGCGTACAGGATGTAGTAATTCTGGCTGTGAAGGCTCAGAGTTTACCTGCGATCGCTCCTTTGTTATCATCACTATACAACCCTAATACAATAGTTGTTACAGCCCAAAATGGCATTCCTTGGTGGTACTTCCACAAGCATGGTGGGGAATATGCAGGACAACAAATTCAGGCTGTTGACCCAGATGGGATAATTGCCGCCAACATTGGGGTAGAGCGGGTGATTGGTTGTGTAGTATACCCAGCAACAACGTTGACAACCCCAGGAGTAATTCGGCATATTGAAGGCGATCGCTTTAGTTTAGGAGAAATTGATAATTCCAAAACTGAACGCATCCAACAACTGGCCCAAAGCTTCAAACGTGCAGGCTTCAAAGCCCCCGTCAGAACTCAAATTCGCTCAGAAATTTGGATCAAGCTCTGGGGTAATTTAGCTTTTAATCCTATTAGTGCCTTGACTGGCGCCACTTTAGAGCAAATTTGTCAGTATCCCTTAACCCGCAACCTGGCAAAGCAAATGATGACTGAAGCCCAAATGATTGCTGAGAAACTGGGCATTGAATTTGGGATCACTCTAGAACAGCGCATCAATGGTGCAGAAAAAGTTGGCGCTCACAAAACTTCTATGCTCCAAGATATCGAAGCCGGTCGTCCCACAGAAGTTGAGGCTATTATCGGGGCAGTAATTGAACTAGGTAGATTAACTCAAATTCCTACGCCTTACATGGATACAGTCTATGCTAATGTCAAATTATTAGAAAATATAGTAGTAAAAGCATAGAGCCAACACGTATCATGATTTAAAAGATTTAGCAAGTAAAAACTTTATTTCCATTCCCCACTCCCCACTCCCCACTCTTAACCACTTGTTTTCAGATATCAGGAGGCAGTGCCAGACCATCTCTGCAATCGACACTTTGATACCATCAATCATCATAAAAGGTGAGTGAGGACGAGGTTGATATTCAAACAAATACTTTTTGCTGAATTGCCACAGATAAGGACTAAACTAAAAGGTCTTGTGCAGCAAAACCTGTAAATTAAAAAAAAATGAAGTAATCATGTCTAAGGTTCTCGTCTCCGATCCTATTGACCAAGCTGGAATTGACATTCTCTCCCAAGTTGCTACTGTAGATGTCAAAACAGGTCTAAAACCAGCAGAACTAATCGAAATTATTGGTGATTATGACGCGCTCATGATTCGCTCTGGTACGCGTGTTACACAAGAAATTATTGATGCTGGCACTCAGTTAAAAATTATTGGTCGTGCCGGTGTTGGTGTGGATAACGTGGATGTTCCCGCAGCCACCCGCCGAGGAATTGTTGTTGTTAATTCTCCCGAAGGTAACACCATCGCCGCAGCAGAACACGCTCTAGCCATGATGTTGTCCTTATCTCGTCATATTCCTGATGCTAATGCTTCAGTGAAAAGCGGTGAGTGGGATCGTAAAACTTTTGTGGGTGCGGAAGTTTATAAAAAAACTCTCGGAGTTGTTGGCTTGGGTAAAATTGGTTCCCATGTCGCCGCTGTAGCCAAAGCAATGGGAATGAAATTATTAGCTTACGACCCATTTATCTCTACAGAACGGGCTGAACAGATTGGCTGTCAGTTAGTGGAGATGGATTTACTCATGCAGCAAGCAGATTATATTACGCTGCACATCCCCAAAACCCCAGAAACCACCCATTTAATCAATGCCACCACCCTGGCAAAAATGAAACCCACAGCCAGAATTATCAACTGCGCTCGTGGTGGGATCATTGATGAGGCAGCTTTAGCAGCAGCCATTAAGGAAGGTAAAATTGCAGGTGCAGCTTTAGATGTGTTCGAGTCAGAACCACTAGGTGAATCTGATTTGCGATCGCTCGGTAAAGAAATCATCCTCACCCCTCATTTGGGAGCCTCGACAACAGAAGCTCAGGTGAATGTAGCCATTGACGTGGCTGAACAAATCCGTGATGTCATCTTAGGATTACCAGCACGTTCCGCCGTCAACATCCCTGGATTCGGCCCCGAAGTGCTAGAAGCGCTCAAGCCCTACATGCAGCTAGCCGAAACATTGGGTAAATTGGTGGGACAACTAGCTGGGGGACGAGTAGAATTACTTACTGTCAGACTGCAAGGTGACTTGGCTACCAACAAAAGTCAACCTCTAGTGGTAGCATCTCTCAAAGGACTACTTCACCAAGCCTTACGCGAAAGAGTAAATTACGTCAATGCCAGCATAGAAGCGAAAGAACGAGGAATCAGGGTAATTGAAACCCGCGATGCTTCAGCCCGTGACTACGCTGGTTCACTGCACTTGGAGGCTACAGGTACTTTAGGGACTCACTCCGTTACAGGTGCATTATTAGGCGATAAAGAAATTCACCTCACCGACGTTGACGGTTTCCCCATTAACGTCCCCCCCAGCAAATATATGCTGTTCACCCTGCACCGAGATATGCCAGGAATTATCGGCAAACTCGGTTCCTTACTCGGCAGTTTTAATGTGAATATTGCCAGTATGCAGGTAGGCCGCAAAATTGTCCGTGGTGATGCAGTCATGGCTTTGAGTATCGATGACCCTTTACCCGATGGTATTTTGGCTGAAATTACCAAAGTCCCAGGGATTCGTGATGCATACACAGTAACTTTGTAAGGGATAAGGGGATAAGGGGATAAGGGGATAAGGGGACAAGGCGACAAGGCGACAAGGGGACAAGGCGACAAGGTGATAAGGGGACAAGGGGACAAGGCGACAAGGCGACAAGGCGACAAACTTGGGAATAGTCACAAAAACTTACTCCCCCATCCCCCCATCTCCCCATCTCC